>LNFJ01000059.1 GCA_001464625.1 Bacteroidia bacterium Ga0077558
CCTGATTTGGCCAAAGTGTAGTATAGCTGTAATTCTTTTTTAAGACCACCGTACATTTCATTTACATCCTCATAATATTTTTCGTCTTTATGTTTTTTGTTCAGTAATGAATCTGCCATTACCAATGGGTCAACCTTTTTTATAGGCACAAATTTTTCTTGCTCTTTTCTTTTTACATAGCCTTTTTCATAAGTACTGTTGATAAAACGGATAAAATGTTCAGTAAAACCAAATTCTGTATCACGGATAAGACTGTCTTTTGTATTAGCCGTCATTTTTTCCATATTAAGGTATCGTTCGGCCTGTTTGTAAAAAGTGGTATTTGCAATAGTGGAATCTTTCAGGTGGGTAACCGCATAGTCATATTGATTCCAGAAAAAACGACTTTGCTCGGTTAACCCTTTTGAAGAAAACCAGGCATATTGATAATTACGGGCATTATAAAAACTTCGAATACGATTGGCAATTTTTTTATCGGCCAATTCTCTGTTGGTAATATAGCGTTCCATAGCCATACTATCCAGGAACATATCATTGTATGCATTTTCGTTGGTAACACTATAGTCCCGGTCGGTAATTTTTTTGGCTTTAGATTTAGCGTCAGCAGGAGCATCTACATCTTCAATCTCAGGCTCAGTAGAGGGTTCGTTTTTGTTGCTATTGCAGCTAAACAATAGCGTTATAAGTACAGCAGTGCAAAGGAATTTCATTTTCATTGATAAGTAGTTTAGGCTTGTAAGGTCAGCAAAAGTACAATAAGTGCGGTTAGTGGGCAATTTATACACCAAGCGGCATTTTCAAGTTAGTTTCAAAACAGCTGGTGTCTCAAAATATTCAGTAATGGCGATAAAAAATCCAGAAGAGCATTTAAATTAGAAAAATATGTCAATTGTCTTCGTTTCCAATAACTAGTGTTAGTGTTAATATATTCCATGAAGGGTACTTTATCGATTTCTTTTCCGTCTATATTTGCTTTCATTAATTTAAAAAAATATTCTACCTGATATGTTATTAAAGAATTTGTTCACTGTTTTAATTGTACTGGCCGGTTTATTGAATTTAAATGCACAAAGCACGGCGAATGCAGACGACTCACTCCCCATAACTACCGGAAATTTTGAAGAAGAATACATAAGCAGCGGCGGCGGCTACAGCAGGGTTGTTCCTCCTGAATTTAAAAACATTGATGGTTCGCCTTTTATAACCAATGAGTGGGTTAATGCTATCATAAAGCTTGATAATAACAAAGTGTATGAAAATGTAACGGTGAGAGTAAACGTGTATGATAATAAAATTCATTTTAGAGACGCCGAAGGAACCGAAAGAATGATGCTTTCTAAGGTAAAAGAAATAAAAATTAAGGATGATGCGTCTCCTCACAATAATGCTGTTTTCATTTCCGGGTTCACACCCAATAAGGATGTTTTCTTTAAGGTGTTGGTAGATGGGCCGAAAGTGAGGTTATTAGAAAAATTTACTGCCCGTAAAACCGATATCAAGGTTTTTAATGGTGAGCCTAAAATACAGTTTGATGTAGATAAGGAAGTTTACTTTTATTCTGTATCAGTTAAGAATATGTATAAAGGCACAAAGAAATGTGCTGAGATATTAGATGTGTTTGGAAATGATAAAAAAATAACTGACTATGCTTTTAAAAATGGTCTCCGTTGCCATAAAAGAGAAGAGGCGATAAAGCTGGTGGAGTATTACAATAGTTATTGATAGAGGAGTTCAATAAAAATAACCCCGCTACAGTTAAGAAGTGGGGTTATTTTTTGTCCGGGATTTTACACTTTTATACAGTACAACCCGTAATTTATTATTTAGCTATTTCAACAAAGAGAATGTTACCAGGTTTTTTTGCCCCTTCATTTGAAATAAACATATTGCCATCCGGCTTGAAAGTAATGCCTTCCGGCTGGGCAAATTCATTGCTGTTTAATTGATATAATTTTGTAATAACTCCTTTTGCGTCCAGTACCAGCAACTTTGCTTTTCTCCCATCAGTTACATACATATCACCAGAAATAGGATGGATGCCAATTGCTGAAGGCATTATTCCATCATTTTTATTTTTCTTTGATTTTCCAGTTCCAAAAACTGCATTTTGCAAATCAATTTTAAAAACAGGTTCTTTTGCCATGCTTCGGTTTGTTAAATCAAATGAATAGATGCCTTTGTAATCTTTGCTTGCCGGCTCTGCATCTTTTATAGCAACCAATAAGCGATTATTTTTTTTATCATAACAAAGCCCTTCAGTATTATGATTAACTGTTAGGTGAGTGCTATATTCTTTAACGGTGGGTTTAGCTGTTTTTATATTATCAACTTCATACAGATGCCCATCTGCCCGAAGCACCCACACTGTTTCATTTACAAGAGTTAGCCCCTCATAGTCTCCCGGGCCGGCAAAAGGTATTTCTTTCTCAATAGTTGCGGTAGCGGTATTATAAATAAAAACAGTGCCTTGCTCATCCTGCACACAGACAAAACGTTCTTCATCGAGATAGGAAAGCCCGGATATTTCTGTGAGTATTTTGGGTAAGTCCCATTTTTTTGTAATTACAATACTGCCTGATGCTGTCTCTGTGATTTCAGTTTGTTTTTTTTCCTGCTTACCCGATTTTGTATTTTCCTTTTTGGAGGAAGAAGCTACGGCGTTTTTAATATCACTCCATAAAAAAATTGCTGTAGTGGCAAGTAGTAACAGCGCAACTGTTTTAATTGTTCTTTTCATTTTTTCTTTTTTCATATCTTCCTTGCAAAATTTATATTGCCTTTATTAATAGGATTTAAAACTAAATATAGTAATACAAAATTGCACCATAAATCGGTAAATAAATGGAAATAAGGAATAGGTGAATTAAAATGTGATTAAAGAATGGAAAGAAAAAATGTTAAACTTAGAAATCCACACTATCAAAATAAATTTTGTTTCAGCTACCGTTCCATTTTTTCCCCATGATGGGTTTGCTATAATAGCAGTGCCTGCATTCTTGCTTAATTATATTATAGATTGAAACATCAATCTATGTAAGTGTGAGCTAAAATCTAAAACTTTTTATGGATTGTAAGCAAGTAAAATTTCAATTTTTACTTAGTAATCTGAATGAACTTGTATTCATGGGTGTATCAAAAAAAGCTGTCAGTGCCTTCATCCAGATAGTATCTGCTTTGCCCATCGCAATGATCTCTTGCAGGTACAAACACTTTTTCTTGTATTCTATATTATCCAGCACATATTTTAATGCCAGCCTCTTCGCAACATCGGAGTAATAAATAGTCATACAGTTGATTTTGTTTACTGTAGTAGGCAAAAAATTGTGCCAAGATGTTATTAATGTGGATAAGATTGCTGTAAAAAGGTATTTCATTTTTGTAATTAATAGTTAACTCCAAATACAGAGAAGCTGGCCCATTTAGAGGGATGTTTAAATTTTTTCCTTGCATCTAATTCAGCAAGTCGTAAAGGTTCAGAAGGGCAGTAGGCATTACTATTTTTTAGATGAAATATAAAACGATTCATTAGATAAGCTGTTGCTACATCATCAACATTCCACAAGCTCATAACAACCTGGTTAGCTCCTGCTACTAAAAAAGACCTGGCGAGACCGGCTGTTATACCAGCTTCCATCGATTGCCCCAATCCTGTTTGGCAGGCTGAAAGGATAACCAATTGGGGAAAGTTGTATAAATCAGTATAATTAGTGTCCCGAAGAGCCATTATGTTTCGGGAAGTAAGAAAAGGATCTTTTTCACCTGCTAATACAAGAAAATTATTATCCAATGGATTTACATCACTTGACATGCCATGGGTAGCAAAATAAACAACATCTGCATACCTGATTTTATTAAGTACATTGTTTTTTGTAGCATTTTTTCCTTCCAGTAATGTGTATTCTTTAGCGAAAGGAATATTGCCTTCTATTTCTTTTTTTGCACCAGGTAAATTGGGGAAGAAATAGGGGCCGGTGGTAGGGTAGCTAGGGTTGGATACAAACAAAGGATTGTCTAAGGTAAAAGATAGTTTATCGCTGGCTATTAAATCTACCCCTGTACTTTCTTGAATTTTCCTGATCATTCGTTTACGGATAGCTATAAGATCTAATAAACTTGGTGCAATACTAAAACTGCATTTATCAATTAGAAAACTACTGTCTTTATAGGGTTGTAATAGTTGAAAAGGAAATGCCCCAATTGAAAAAGCCGGAATTACAATTAAATGTTCATATCGTTCATCAAAGGCTTCAGGAAGCAATAGGGAAGTAGCATTTTGTATCGCTTTTTCAAAACTCAATCCGGGCGGTATTTTTTTTGTTACAGGCTTTAAACCCCTTTTTCGGGGAGCCCTGTTTACAGATTGGTTATAAACATTCAGCGAATTGTAAACATCCAGATTTACTTTCTCCAGCGCCGATTTTTTGATAGGTATTTTTTTTTCTTCAAGTATTTTGCCTGGAGTTATAAAGTAGCGAAAAAGTGTGTCGTTATTAAAAAGATAGAATAGCACCGCTAATTTTGGAGCAGCTATATAGGAATAAAGAGATAGGAGCTCATTGGCAAACTCAGTTAATGTTGCAGTGCCTTTTTTTCCGCCGGATAGGTACTTTTCAATTTCACTGTCAGACATGGCCCTTCCCTTATAAACTGCTTTTAATTGGGCCTCATAAATTTTTAAGACATCTTGCTCCACTGAGTTCGGCTTGCCAGGCTGTGCCTGAGTAGCCACTGCAATACAATAAAAGAATGCCAAAAGAAGCCATTGCTTTTTAAGAAGAAACATATTGAGCCGGTTAGTGCTACTAATATAAAAATTATATTACGATAATTTTTTTAAAGTTCCGGTTCGTAAAACGAATTAATATTTATTCGTTGTTGAGTGTGATATACTGTATGTATATAAAGTCTGCTCAAATTTAAATGCAGTATACAATTTTAGAGAAGATATGAGGATACATGAAATCAATCCCGAAATTCCTGGCTGATCATTAATCCATAATAACCGCCATCTAAAATACCAATGCCTAGACGACCAAATTCTGGCCGCAGAATATTGGCTTTATGACCCGGCGAATTCATCAGGTTGGTATGTGCAATCTCCACTGTTTGGGCTAAGGCTAAATTTTCGCCGGCATTGTAGAATTTTACATTCGCTTCTCTCATCCGTTGAAAAGGATCTTTTCCGTCGGGTGCATAATGGGAGAAATATCCTTTTGCAAACATATCTTTTGAATGTGCTCTCGCCACTAATGTCATTTCAGGGTCTGCTTTTAAAGGGTTTAACCCTCTTGAGGTTCTTTCTTTATTTACCAGTTCCAGCATCATTGCTTCCAGTGACGGACGTTCTATCGCCTTATCATACTTGAAGGAAAGAGAAATTTTTTCCTCGGATTGAGGATTAACAGTAAGGCTATTCATCGTTTGCCGGATTGCATCACCAAAAACCGGGGCCAGTTTTCGGTTAGCCCATTCAGATTGCATAGCCAGCTTACCGGCAAACCGGCTATCCCTTGTTTTTGAAGTAACACTATCTTTTAACGGTAGTGATAATAGTAATGCAGAAATAATAACTGTATACAACCAGCCGTTTATTGCACCGGGAATAATTCCCAAAAATTTATTGATTCCATTGTTATTAGCTTCTTCGGGGATTGAACGAATAAGAAGTTTTGCAACGAACCCAATTAATATTCTGGCAATTAGTGCGGTTAATAAAAAAGCTACTGGTAAAAGCCATGTACCCAGCGAAAATAATTTTTCAAGTCCCCTGGCTGTGTACGGGTAAAAAACATAGCCAGCGATAATACTTCCTGCAAAGCAGAGCAGATCCAGCGAACCACGAATAAATCCACGGCTCCATCCTGCAAGGATTGACAGTATAAATACAAAGGCAAGAATAAAATCGATCAGGTTCATTAAGTAGTAATTTATGATGCTTTGTTTGTTTTACAAATAGTATGCCTTGCAAGTAAAAGGCTGGTTGGGCTGTAAAAAGCGGCATGATTTATAGGTGTATTAGTATAAACTTTAAAGCAGTTTAGTATGGTAAATAAAGGATTATTAGTTCGCCTGGAAGCAAAGCCCGGGAAGGAAAAAGAATTAGAGAAATTCCTTCATAGTGCCTTGCCACTTGTTCTTGAAGAATCCGGTACTGAAAACTGGTATGCAATACGTATGACAGAATCTACCTTTGCCATTTTCGACACTTTTGCAAATGATGTGGATAGAGATGTCCATCTGGGTGGGGCGATAGCAACAGCGTTGATGGAAAAAGCATCGGAGTTACTGGTTGCCAATCCTGTAATTGAAAAGGTGGATGTGTTGGCGGTGAAATAGTTTAACTTTAAAGCATTGGTTGCGAATAGAAGGATTATTTACTGTATATGTAAAGCCTTTTATTGCTTATAAATTTTTAATAATAGGTAATTGATTGACTATCGATACTACTACCTGTTGCTCCAGAGTTAGAGATTATTATTTTAGTAACCCTTCCTGAATTGTCATATTCATATTGATAATCGCTACGGAGTATTGCGCCGCTAATAAAAGTCTCTATAGATTTTTTTAGCATATTGCGGCTTTTCTTACCGAAAAATAATTGACCAGTATTTGAAAAAGGATTTGTTTGTAGTTCAGGATAATATTCAAATACAGCAGTTGATGACCAGTTACCGCTAGACAAATCCGTGACCCGAACACTATCTGCATTGCCATTGGTGTAAAAATATGTTAGGAGGGTATTAGGCCCCCCATTTGGATAAATCTTTTTTGTAGCTAAGGTTTTATCACTGTTATAGGAATATTCATATTCAATAGAAGAAGCGGGTATCTCATATTCACGTACCGCAAGTCCATCCGCATTTAAAGAATATCGTAGATCAAAAAAATAAACACCATTTGTGTAAGATTTTCCAGTAACAAGTGCTGGTGAATAAGTGTACTCTATAACTTGTCCTGTACTGTTAGTTCTTGTGAGCTGTCGATTTGCATTATCATAGGTATATGTATGAGTACGGGGAATAGTGCCGGGATTAGAAATTGAAGTAGTTGTTATTGACTTAATCAGAACCGGGCTTTCAGGAATAACGGTGTCGTCATCAGCAGATGGTTTTGAGCAAGAAAAAAATGAAATCAGTATCAGAAATGTGGTAAAACCCTTTGGGTAAGAATTCATAAAAAAAAAATTAAAATACATTTCTAAGTTATTTCTTTTGCTCGAATCCTCTTGGTTTCTTTTACAACAATTATTTTAAAAATCTTCTCCCCAAAATAGTCGTCACCTTGTGAATAACTGCCTGAGAGCCAAACCTTGTTTTGTGTTTGTTTAGCTTAAATTCGCCGCCTGACTTAAACGCATTTAAACAAGAAAACCGTGAGATCAAAACCGTGGTAAGTTTTGACGACAATATTACCGGCATCGTAGGCCCGAATGGTTGCGGCAAATCCAATATTGTGGATAGTATTCGCTGGGTAATCGGCGAGCAAAAGATCAGTCAGCTACGTAGCGAAAATCTGGACAGTCTGGTGTTCAATGGCTCTAAAACCCGCAGTGCCAGCGGACTTGCCGAGGTAAGCCTCACTTTTGAGAATACTAAAAACCTGTTGCCTACAGAATTTAGCACCGTAACAGTTACCCGCAAATTTTATAAAAGCGGCGAAAGTGAATATCGCCTGAACGATGTACAATGCCGCCTGAAGGATATTCAAAACCTGTTCATGGATACGGGTATCAGCACAGACTCCTATGCCATCATTGCACTGGACATGGTGGATGATCTGATCAAAGACAAGGACAACAGCCGCCGCAAAATGCTGGAGCAGGCAGCCGGAATTTCAATTTACAAAACCCGTAAAAAGGAAGCCAAGCAAAAACTGGAAGCTACGGAAAGTGACCTGGCTCGTATCGAAGACTTGCTTTTTGAGATTAACAATCAGTTGAAGGCACTGGAAAGCCAGGCCAAAAAAGCTGAGAAATACCACGAGATCAAAAAAGATTACCGAGAGATAAGTATTGAATTAGCAAAAGCTTCTTTGGAAGGGTTCAATCTTACTTACAAAGAATTGAACGAACAGCAAGAAGCAGAAACGGATAAGAAATTTAAAATAGAAGCGGAGATAGGAACTGAGGAAGCAGACCTGGAAAAACAAAAATTAGAATTTGTAGAAAAGGAAAAGCAATTGCAGAGTATGCAACATGCCTATAATGAAATGGTGCAAACGGTACGTACCAAAGAGAATGAAAAGAATTTGTCGGCGCAGCGGTTAGAGCACCAGGCAACCTGAAAGGTATTGATGAAAGTATTGGCTTTACCAATATGCAGGTGGAGGAAGAGGAGAAATCGCTGTCAACATTAAATGAACAACTGGCACAGTTGAACAACGATGTGAATGAGAAAAAAGAAGTGCTGGATGAAAAAAGAGAGTCGTTAAATACGTTGCGCAGCGAATACCAGCAAATACAACGCAACCAGTTTGATGCGGAGAAGAAAGTGGCGGTGGCTGATACATCTGTACAAAATTTACAGCGGGTAATCAGCCAGATGGAAGAAGAGAGAAAGCAAAGAGAAGACCAACGCAACCATTTGGATAGCGACAGAATACTGAAAGAAAAAGAACTAAGTATTAAGAAGGTTGACCTGGAGCAATTGCAACATCACCAGGAAAATACCAAAGAACAAATTTTACAAACACAATCGGTACTGGATTCTCTTCGTAATAATTTGGCAGAAGAAACCCGTAAGCTAGATTCCAAGAAGAATGAACATGACTTGTTGAAAAGCATGATCGATTCAATGGAAGGATACCCTGATTCTGTAAAGTTTTTACATAACAACAATAACTGGAATCATAACTCACCAATACTTTCTGATGTATTGTATGTAAATGAAGAATATAGAACGGCATTAGAGAATGTACTAGAGCCTTACCTCAGTTATTATGTGGTGAATGATCTACAGGAAGGTTTGCAAGCTGTTCATTTATTAGACGATAATAAAAAAGGAAAAGCGAATTTCTTTTTGCTGGATAAAGTAAACAGCGGCGGTGCGGATGTTTCTTCTCATTCATTAGAAGGGGCTATACCTGCATTGAGTGTAGTGGAAGTAGAGGAGAAATATAAAAAGCTTGCCGAACATTTATTGGGCAATGTATTTATCGCCGACAGTGAAGATGCGTTGCAAAACAGCAATGGCTTTGTGGTGATTGAAAAGAACGGCAAATATGTAAAAGGAAAATACTCGTTGACCGGCGGTAGCGTAGGATTAATAGAAGGAAAGAAAATTGGCCGTGCAAAGAACTTAGAAAAATTGCAAGATGAAATTGCTGCACAAGATGTAGTGGTGGATGCATTGCGTTCAGAAATTCAAAGTCGCCACAATGAAGTAATTGCTTTTAACGAAGACCTGCGGGAAAATGCCATCCGGGAAACGGAAAGAGAAATTCAGCAACTGACGAATGAAGTTTATTCATTGCAGAATAAGTTGGAGAATATACATTCTATGCAGACTAACAGCCATCATCGTTTGGAAGAGTTGGGCTTGCAAATGCAACAAACACATGAGTCTGTAGCTGGTGTAAGAAACCAGTTAGGAGAGTTCAACGAGTTGTTGCAAATGAATGCAAACAAACTAGCTGAAGCGGAAGAAACGTTCCGCCAGGCAGATAGTGCATACAATGAAGCGAACAGGCAGTTTAATGAATTCAACCTCAATGTAACCAAGCAACAAAGCAAGATCAGCGGCTTACGGCAAGAGTTGGATTTTAAAACCAACCAGTTGAACGACCTGAAGCAACAGATCGAAAGCAATACTTCACATCTTACCGATACGGTGTTTAGCATTGAGCAATCTTCAACATCTCTTAGTGAAATTGAAGAAGGTTTATTGCAGTTGATGAAGAATAAAGAAATTGAAGAAGTAAATCTGAATGAAGCTGATCAGGCTTATTATAATTTCCGTAACCAATTGGCAGAAAAAGAAAGTGCCATCCGCCACAAGGTAAAAGAGAAAGAGCAGATAGAATATATGCTTACCGCTATTAAGGATAAGCTGAATGAATTGAAACTGCAACTGGCGGGAATGAAAGAACGGTTGAATGTGGAGTTCCGTATTGTACTGGAAGATATTTTGGGCGAAGCAAGAGCTGGTGAAGTACCAGTAGAAGAGTTGCAAGAAAAAGCGGATAGGATGAAGAAGCGTCTTGAGAATTTGGGTGAAGTAAACCCAACGGCCATAGAAGCATTTACCGAGATGAAAAAACGATATGACTTCATCGTAGAACAAAAGACTGACCTTGTGGATGCAAAGGACAGCTTATTAAAAACGATAGAGGAAGTAGAAGTAACAGCGAATCAAAAATTCCTGGATACCTTTAACCAGGTAAGGATAAATTTCAATAAAGTATTTAAATCACTCTTTACAGAAGATGACCAGTGCGACCTTGTATTGGAAAATCCGGAAAATATTTCTGAAAGTGGTATTGATGTAATAGCAAAACCTAAAGGCAAACGTCCATCTTCATTAACACAGTTGAGTGGTGGAGAAAGAACATTGACAGCGACTGCCTTGTTGTTTGCCATCTACCTGATCAAACCAGCACCTTTCTGTATTTTGGATGAGGTAGATGCTCCGTTGGATGATGCCAACGTAAGTAAGTTTACCAATATGATCCGCCAATTCAGTGATAACTCACAGTTCATCATTGTTACTCACAATAAAATGACGATGAGTACTGTGGATGTGATCTATGGTGTAACGATGCAGGAGCCCGGTGTAAGTAAATTGGTGAGTGTTGACTTTAGGAATTTGGAGAAGCAGAATTAATTGGTGAATAGTGAATGGTCAATTGTGAATAGGCTCAAATAAATTGAAAGTCTGGTTAATGCCAGACTTTTTTATTTAGGTGCAACAACTATTATCGAACCGATTAAACCTATAAAAATAATAGGCAAGATCCACATCCACCACGGATATTTGAACCTTTTTTTATTTTCTTTAAATTCTTGAACAAGCTTTGGGCCAAACTTCAACTCACCTCTTCTTGAATTACAGTTATTACATATTGCAATTGCCTCTTTTGCATATGGGAATATTGGTATCCAGAACAAGTGACAATAGGTTGCGAGGACATGTATGGTTGTACTATTATTTTGTTCGCAAAAAGGACATTCATACATAAATACTTCGTATGAACCAATATTTGCTTTTCTTGAACCAAAAATTACAAATGCCATTTCAAAAATTTTTCTAAATTACTAAATCAATAATATTGCGATGAATACCATTCTCCTCCTCATAGCCTCTAACATCTTTATGACATTTGCCTGGTACTATCATTTAAAACAGGAGGGATGGCCGTTGTGGAAAGCTATTGCTATCAGTTGGTTTATTGCGTTGTTTGAATATATGCTGATGGTGCCGGCTAATAAAAGCGGCTATGCAAAAGGATTATCCGGCTTTCAGCTAAAGATGATACAGGAGGTGATTACACTGGTGGTGTTTGGTTTTTTTGCAGTACTGTACTTAAAAGAACCATTTCATTGGAGATATCTGGTAAGCTTTGCTTTTTTGCTGGGAGCAGTTTACTTCATGTTCAGTAAAAGGTTTGGGTAAAGGCTAACTACTCAATCATTGTCCGGTTTTGTACGTTGTTGTTCTTTCGATTTTTGGCGACGGCTAAAATCTGATTTTACCTTATGAACAAAGGCGCTAAGCAAGAGGTACAACCCGGTGCATAACAAGGTAGATGCAACTAAACCCCACCCATACCACTCATCTTCTTTTGTTCTTTCAAAGCAGGCAAACATAATTACGAAAACAGCGGCTATAACTGCAGCAAAACCAAAAAGCAGCTTTGTTAAGAATTTATCTGAATGACTGGCCATACTGGGTTAGTTTTGGTGAGGTTTAAAGTTCTCAAAAATAAGGAAAAAATAATGTTGTGTTAATAGTCATTTCTATGACCATTAAAAAAATTTATATGTTCTTTCGGTTTGGCAATTTGTGTATTACTTGTAGCTGCACAAGAGGCACCGGAAGGTTTATTTATTGCATCAAAGGCACCTAATTTTAAAGCAAAAAACCAATATGGTGCTGATGTGGAATTAAAGGACCTGTTGAAAAAGGGAAAAGTAATATTGGTGTTCTACAGGGGACAATGGTGCCCTTATTGCAATAAGCAGTTATCAAGATTACAGGATTCAATCCAGTTTATTACAGATAAAGGTGCCACACTGGTAGCAGTTTCTCCAGAAATGCCGGATAATATCAGTAAAACCCTTGAAAAAACTAAAGCTCAGTATTCGGTTCTATATGATAAAGACCTGAAGATCATGAAAGCTTACGATGTAGAATTTGAAGTGCCGGAAAATACGGTAACCCGTTACCGCAATACAGGAATTGATTTAGAGAAAAACAATGGTAGCAATGGAAAATTTCTTCCGATACCTGCTGTTTATATCATAGATAAAGAATCTACAATTACTTACCGGTTTTTTGAGCAGGATTATAAAAAAAGACCAAGTGTAAAAGAACTCCTTGATAATTTGTAATTCATTATTTCTTTTCCGTTACTAAACAGAGCGACTGGCTACGGATGTAATTTCCTTTATATAATATTTCTGGTTCATCCACTGGTATTGCATTTATGAAATGCAGGTTGTTCTCCTGCACTAAACTTTTCCAGCTATCTATAGTATAAGAAGTAAAGCCATATCGGGTAAAAGGCATTTGCTCAATACTTTCTTTTGTTCTGATAATTGCATAAAACTTGCCTCCCGTTTTTAGCACCCTTTTTATTTCCTGTAAATGAGGTTGAGGAGTATCCCAGAAATAAACAACGTTGATACAAAAAATTGTATCAAAACTATTATCCGCAAATGGAAGTAAATCGCTGCTGCCATGATGCAGTTGTAGTTTTCCTGTTGAAATTAATGATTGATTTTTTTTTGTAGCTGCCTTCACCATTGTTTCCGAAAAATCAATTCCGCTTAGGTGTAATCCATCTGCTTGTGCAAAAACCTTTTCAAAGAAAATTCCATTGCCAAAGCCTATTTCAAGAATAGCCTCTCCTATTCATCATTTCGCCAACTTTATTGCCCATAGCTCCGCTAGGTTTGCGAAGCTGCCGGGCCATGGCTTTGAATTTTAGCTGCTGAAAAAATTGTTTGAGCATACAGTGATCAGTTAGTTAATCAGTAAATCAGTTGATTGGTTTATTAGTAAATAGCGAAGTATTTTAATTAAGTAATATTTGTTGCTATGATCTTAATCAACCAATTAACAAATCTCCGACACCTATATAATCATCGCCAAATAATCTTTGCCACTTTACCATTATTACCCGCCAGGTAGATCGTAGTACCCAATTTTGCGATCCTGCATACATTAAAACTTTCTTTGCTGATCCATTGCCATTCTTTGCCGCCGTTCGTCGAATAATCAACTCCATTTAATCCACAGGTCATAATATCTTTCATTGATAAAAATTCTACGCTGCTTCTATAGCCATGTGGCGGTACTTTAGGAGCTTTCCATGTTTTGCCCCCATCATTACTTATAAAACAATTATTGTTGATTGAGTTGGAGCTGTCTTTACCAAAATCGCCACCAACCACAATTATTTTTTTACTTCCTTTTAAGTTGCCATTATCATATACCGCCACAGAATTAGCACCGGTGGATTCTTTTCCTTGCACAATAGGAAGTAGGGTAGAGGAATTCTCTGTAAACAATCTTGATTTTGTACCACCGCTTACTAAAAAGAAATTGTTATCTCTGAAAAAACGGATATTGGTTCCACTTGCTGCAAAAAAAGCTTCACCAGAATCTAGGCTGGGTCTTTTATCAGCTGCCCATTCCTGCCAGCTTTCGCCGCCATTAACTGTTGCCGCCATAAAGGCTTTTCCGTCTATGGGGTCGCCTACCACCATTCCCCATTCTCTGCCTAAAAAATGCATGGCATCCAAAAACATTCCTTTGGCATTATTCTCATACATTACTTTCCAGGTTTCACCGCCATCTGTTGTTTTTAAAATACAGGCGGGTTTTTCAACTCCCATGATGATGGCAGTGCTTGCATCAAAAGCTTCAATATCACGGAACTCTGTTTTTTCAAAACCTTTTACCGTAAACCAACTCCAGTTTTTACCACCACTGTTAGATCTTCCTACCATGCCATTGCTGCCACTAACCCAAACTACATTATCATTTACCACACTCAAGCCACGGATACTTGTTTTGGTGCCGGAAGTAAGCAGTTCTACAGTGGGAGATTGTGCAAAAACATCAGGCGATAAAAAAATAAAGAATGTAAGAAGAACGGTGTACGTCAATCGCATATTAGTTTAATAAGAAGGTAAATTAAAAGGTGTTATTCATATTTCACCATTGTTCTTTTAGAAGAACCATCATCAAACAATTCAAATACTGCATAAGCCGGTGCAAATTCCTGGAAAGATCCTTTCCACCAGTTGCCGCTGATAGCCCCATTGCAATAATATTTAATACCAAGATAATCCAACTCATCCTGCAAATGTATATGGCCGCTCAAGCAAACTTTTATGTTCGGATACTTTATAAATATTTTCTTCAGTTGCATAAAATCGGTATGCATCAGGTTACGCTGAATTTTCAAATCTCCATTTGCTTCTGTTTTATCAAAGAATAAACCAGCACATATTGATAAAATAGGAATATGAGAAACAATACATATAAATTGATTGGCAGGAGTTGTAGCTAGTTCTTGCTCCAACCATGTAAGTTGTTCTTCATCTATTTTAGCAATATAGCCACCAGAAGGGTTAAGTTGTGTACTATCCAGTACAATAAATTTCCAATTCCCTTTTGTATAACTATAAAACCTGTTTTTCATTTGCAATGTTTCCACCACCCACACTTTCCCATAGAGTCGGTCACTCTCAGGTTTATTTTCTTTTATAAACCAGCCCCACACATCATGATTGCCAATGGTATGATAAACAGGTAAGCTGTTTTCTTTTTGTAAAATGGATTTAAACAAATTCCATTGTATTTCCGTGTTTGCTTTGTCGATAGCCAATGCATCCATGATGGAATCACCACCATTAATAATAAAATCAACTTTGGGAGTTAGTTTTTGAATGTGATTCAATGCTTTGGCCATACCGGTCTCCGGAATAGTTCCTGGTTTAACATGTATGTCGGATAGAAACGCAAAACGCAGCGGTTTCTTTTTTTCCTCGGTTGCAAATGATAAAGAGGGCAGGAGTGTGCTGCCAATTACCGCTGCAGATGTTTGCAGAAAATGTTTTCTTTTCATGTTGTGAATGTGGCTCCTTAACTCCCGCAAGGGGACTTTTAGAGTATTATATAGTTCGGTTACATTGTCCAACTCAAAACCCTAAACCCTCAACTTACTTCTTCAACTGCTCCTTTAATTCATCTTTGCTTACCAATCCCTGCTTTCGCCAAACTTCCACTCCATTTTTATAAATTATAAAAACCGGAATGGGTTCAATATTCAATTCCTTTAAAAGATTTGTATGTACGCCGGCATCAATTTTTATAAAAATAAATTCGTTTTTTTTATCCGCTATTATATCTTGTAAAATAGGTTCCATTTTTACACAGGGCGGGCACCAGGTGGCACCTACATCGACCAACACCGTTCCGTTGGTTGGGATACTTTTTTGGTATTCTTCCAATGTCATTTGGGGTTGGTTAGAAGATCCTTCTAACGGCTTCTCTGCTTTTTTCCATGCATTTATACCGCCGGATAATTCAATCACATTTTTAAAACCATTACTACGCATCCAGTCGGCAGCGGCAGCACTACGACCACCTACCAGGCAATACACATAAACTGGTTTGTCTTTATCTATGTGCTGAACCCTATCAGTAAATTGTGTTTTATTAGTCCAATCAGCCTGTAAAGCATTTTTAATATGGCCGGTATTAAATTCAGTTGCAGTCCTTACATCCAGAATCTGCACTTTTGCAGTACTAATGCCCTTTTCAAAATCATTAGCATTTGCCTGCGAGGAAGAAACGGCCTGACCTTTGCAGGAAATAAAACCGAAAAATAAAAAGACAAAAATTACGTTTTTCATTACAATCAATTTACTTCAAAAATACGGATAGTTTTTCCTGGCAACGGATTGGAATACAATTACTCTTACTCCCCATTCGCCTGCTAATTAGGAAAATAACCCTATTTTTAAGGGCTAAAATCATTCCCCTTTTATGAAAAAATATGCGATTTACTGGCTGGCATTGGCTGTTGTGGTAATAACCGGGTGTCAGAAAGAAGTGAGTTTTGAACTTGGTGGCATTCCTGCAGAAGGCACTCTTCAAAGCGAGGTATCAGGAGATTGTTTGCCTAAAACGGTAAATGGAGTTTATGAGGAAGGGGTTGCATTGGCACCAAACACAAATACAATTACGGTAGATATTAATGTTACCAAAACCGGTACTTATACCATTACTACAGATACAGTAAACGGCTATTTTTTTAGAGGTACAGGCCGCTTTACCACTATTGGAGTAAATACAGTAATACTCCAAAGCCAGGGAACACCTTTTGCACAAGGCATTAATAATTTTGTAGTTAAATTTTTGGATGAAGTGTGTGATGTACAAGTTCAGGTATTACCTGCTGGAGCTGGTGGTCCTGCTGTATTTACCTTGGTAAATGGTGGTACACCTGCTAATTGTGCTACTGCTGTAGTAAATGGCACCTATGTTCAAAATGCTGCAGTTAATTCTTCTAATAGTGTGGATGTTACCGTAAGTGTAACTACAATTGGAACGTATACAATAACTGCAACAGGTGGCGGTCTTACTTTTACAAGAACAGCAGCGTTTACTACCACTGGCAATCAAACAATCAGGTTGAATGCTTCCGGAACAGCAGCTACTGCTGGCGCAAATACAATCACCTTTGCAGCACCTTTTGCTTCATGCAGTTTTACAGTAAATGTAACCGCACCCGCTGCTTTTACCATTAATTGCGCAGGGGCAACGGTAAATGGAATCTACCAGATAGGAACTGCTTTAAATCCGGCAACCAATACCGTAGTTCTTCCAATAACAGTTACATCAGCCGGAGCTTATTCTATTACTACTACTATCAATGGTATGACTTTTTCGGGTTCAGGTTCAGTAGTATTAACTCCAACACCTACAGCTTCTATTACGCTTACAGGAACTGGTACACCAAGTGGAACTGCGGGCACAGTTGCAGTACCAGTTACATTTGGTGCATCTAATTGCTCATTTGATGTTCCGGTAGTTGCCGGAGCAATAGTTGATTGGCAATTTACTGAAGGGGCATCGAGTCTTCAGGGAGCTTTTACTAATGGAGATCTTCAGGTGATTAGTGTACCCCCCTTAAGTTTGACATCCTTTACATACCGAGGAACTACTGCGTCAGGACAGAATATTGTTATGATATTGGCAGATTTGGCAGGGGGGATAACTAATGGCGAAACTTATGGTACAACTTCAACTACCACAAACAATGTTGGGTTTTTAGTGTCCGATATATCTGGTGTAATTTACGAAGCTAATGCCAGTATTGCAGGACTTACATTTAGAGTCACAGTGTCTAGTCATAACACAACAACTAAAACAATAACGGGAACTTTTAATGGCACGGTGAAAGATGGGGCGGGCAACACAAAAACTATTACCGCAGGATCATTTACAGGTACCTATCCATAACATTTACAAATTAATAATAGGCCATCAATATAATATTGATGGCCTATTATTAAAACCCTTTCTTCTTCGATTCCAGCGGCGGCAACTTATAATTATCCAATACACTTTTCTCTTTGATCATCTTTTCTATGTCTTCTATTTTACGGGGAGAAAAGTGGGATAGTAGCTCATACCCGTTTTCAGTAATTAATAGATCATCTTCGATTCGAACAGCAATGCTCCACCATTTTTTATCGCAATCACTTCCTTGTGGAATATAGATGCCCGGCTCAATAGTGATGACCATATCTTTTTTCAACGTACTGTAATTACCCCTGTCGTGTACATCCAAACCAATATGATGGCCTAAGCCGTGAGGATAGTATTTACCTACCTCCATTTTATTTTTGATGATGCCGAGTTTTAGTAAACCTTCTGCAATTACATCTTTGGCCGCCTTGCTTGCATCAGACCATTTAGAACCATTCTTTAATGTTTTAAAAGCTGCTTCCTGCGCATCATATACTATCTGGTAAATAGATTTTTCTTCTTCCGAAAATTTTCCATCTACTGGAACTGTTCTAGTTACATCAGCCGTATACCCATGATATTCTGCACCAACATCCATCAGCAACATACTATTGCCCACTTTTGTTTTGGTGTTTTCCATGTAGTGAAGAATACAGCCATTTTCTCCTGAACCAATGATAGAGCCGTAGCCAACACTTTCGGCACCTTGTTTTTTATGAACAAACTCATGCAATCCTTGTATCTCTAGTTCCGACATATTAGGATGCACTGTTTTCATCACTTCATTTTGACCCTGGCAGGATATTTCAACTGCTTTGCGGAGTAAGTCAATTTCTTCAGGTGTCTTAATTTCCCGCAGGTCGGCTGTTAGCTGAGTGAAAAGCGTTTTGTCAAACCGGGTTAGATCTTTCATCACTTCTGGCTGGGTCATTTTTTCTTTTAACTGTTTTATCAAATCAAATAGATCTGCATTATCAAATCCATCCGGAACATCTTCAGGAAACCGGTCAACTATTATCTTGGAATACTTTGAAAAGTCGATAGCAAAGCTTTTAAAATCGCTGGCATTGTAAACAGTTTTTATACCTGACCTGTCTTTTGCACCATCAATGCCTAATCTTCGTCCTGTCCATTGTTCTGCTTTGGCATTTCGTTTTTGTATAAATAATAATTCATTATATGCATTGCCCAAAGAGTCTTTTTGATCTTCTTTAAAAATTATTAGTAATGAATGTGGTTCTTTATACCCGCTGAAATAATACATATCGGGATTTGCATGATACAGATATTCCACATCGTTTGAATAGGTGCGGGTTGGAAAAGCAAAAAATACCATCACTGAATTGTCAGGCATTGAATTTCGCAAAGCAGCACGGCGGCCCGTATGGAAATCTTTGGTGAGATAGTCTTTTGGTAAATTATCTTCCGTGTCATCGGGAGCAGGTTGTGCCATCAGGTTAAGAAACAGTAAACTGGCAATTGCAAAGCCGATAAAGTACTTCTGAAATTTAAACATAAAAATGGTGATTGAGGAACCTAAAATAGTTCAATTCAATCACCATTAAAACTAATTTACATGAACGGGTCACTACGCATTAGTCGTCGTCTTCATCTTCTTCATAATAGGCATCCTCGTTGGCTTTATAATGCGTTTCCCATGCTTTCACTGCGTCATCGCTAAGACATTCGATGATGTCGTGCAGGGCATCTTTTTTTAGTTTCCATTCTGTTTCCATCGGGTCATCATAACGCTGAATGAACAGGCAATGATCGGTTTCCACTGCTACTTTAATAAGAGTAACCGGAGATTCTTCTTTCACCTTCACCAGGTAATAACAATCCTTTTCCAACAAGTCGTACGAGTACATATCACCTCCCTTTTTATGATTCACAATACTTTTATCAGCTTTTAAACTCAGAACTTAATGGGCACTTCACACAGCTGGAGTTGTAAGAATTTGATGGGTTAGAAGCAGAATTCAAAATTAGGGATTTGTAAAATCAGAGGCGTATGAAATTTATATAAAATGCAGTATTTGTGATTTTAATAATGTTTTATTTAGTTGATAACAAGCGAATTGAATGCTTTTATTAAAATTGTAATTTTAGTAAATTTGGACTGGATAAATTGACTCAGTTTTTGGAAAAACCTTCATTTTTTCTTTATTCCGTTATATAAAAATACCTCCAGCAATCCGGCTTATCGGGCAACAGGAGGTATCATTTCGTAAAGTTAGATTAGCTGAAAAGGCACTTACGTTTACATTCTTTTTTCTCGGTTTTCTTTTCAGTCTGCACTTTTTTGTTGCTTTTCGTAAAGCTGGCAAACGCTACTGCTGTAATACCAGCTAACAATACAAAAACTACCAGGATTCTTTTCATAGCTGAAATTTTAGAAAGAGAAGGTACAACGATTTTTAATCATATTAATCAGCTTTTGATGAATGGTGGAAATAAAAGGATAAAAGTGAATTACAATTTAGAATCGGATGTCAATTTTCCAGAGTGGTTCGATGCTACCTGGATGACTCACATATAAATTCTTGACCAGGCACTCAATTACTAAAGGTTAAAAGATTGCCCGATTTTGTAATGCCTGAAAACGTTATAATTTAAATCCTTGCGGGCCGGGCTTTTTGTTGACTTCTGCCATTAGAACAGTTTGTTTTATTCTGGCTGCTCTTGTTTCTGGTCTTTTGGCACTATCAATCCATGATAAGAATTGCTTGCGAATACTAAGGGAGAAATTTTGAAAATTTTCTTTTGCTTTTTTATTGTTTGTAAAAGTCTTATTCAAATCATCTGGCAATTGATTATTCGCTGCTGCCTCATCACTGGCGGTTAAAGTATCCCAACTGCCATTTTGTTTTGCTACACTAATACTTGCCAACCCTGCTGGCATCATCTTTTTGTTTTTGATAAGTTGCTCTACTCTTGTTTTATTTAATTTACTCCATACACTTTTTGGTTTACGGGGGGTGAATTTCAGCGCAGACTTTTCAGTATCTAATTTTCGGGGCAGGCTATCGATCCAGCCAAAACAAAGAGCTTCTTCCACAGCTTCATCATAACTCACTCTTGGTTTGCCTGTTTCCTTTTTAAAATACACAAACCATACTCCGGGTGATGTGGTATGATTTTTTGCTAACCAATCTCTCCATTGCTTCCGGTTTTTTGGATGAGTAGATTTATAATCCGGTGTTGCCATAGTTAAATGTACTGATTGCCATTACAAATAAAAAAACCCGGAATATAAATCCCGGGCTGGTATATACTGAAGGGAAGGATTAGCTGTTAAAAACCAAGGCCAACTGCAAAGCCTCTTGTTGCATTAGGAAAGGCAGATAATTGTGTTGCTACACCTGTTGTCAGGTTAATTGTATAAATTCTTGTTGTGCCGCCAACAGTCAATAATGCATAAGCCTTGTTGGTTGTACCACCAATATCAAATCCATTTTCTGCCGTCACATCAATTCCGAGGCTACCGGTTTCTACCAGTGTTCCGTTGTTGGGCGGAATTTGAGAATATAATTTATCAGTAGCATGGTCAATATCAAAAAGTACAGTGGTAGTAGCACCTGCAAAATTATTAGTGTAGGCTGCTGCGGATACCATTGGTGTACCTGGATTTAAATTACCATCCGCCAAAACCAATGTTCCGTCGTTAGGATTCAATCTTAAATTCTGTCCGGTATTACTTACTACCCGTATCCTGTCAACAGTAGGGTTGAAATCGAACCCAAATGAAGTGCCTGATAATGGAGTAAGGAAAGGAACCAGGCCAACTGCTGTGGCTGCACCAGATGACATATTGATCGCATATAAACGGCTAGTGCTGCCTAATGCAAAGAGTTGGCCAGTAGCAGGACGCATATCAATACCTAAAATATTTTCACCCGCCTGTAAACCAGTAATGGTTTTGCTAACCGGTGTGCCGGGATTATTAAAATTAAAGATCTGCAGATTATTTGCATTATCTACTGCATAAGCAACCGGTGCTGTAGGTATTGCTAAACCGATGATTGGCGTAGCAAAGTTTCCAATATTTGTTGCCTTTCCGTTAGTTAGATCAATTTGTAATAAAACTGAATTGGCACCAATTGTTACGTTAGCTAAAGCTACCATGTTGTCAGGCGAAATATCAAAGCCACCATCATTAGCAGTGGCAGCGGTAATACTTAAAGAACCTACTTCAACCAATGTTCCATTATTAGGAGGATCTTGTTTGTACAATTTATTAGCAGCAACATCAATATCAAATAGTGTTGTTGTTGAAGCACCAGCTACACTATTGGTATAAGCTGCGGATGCAATGGTTGGAGTGCCCGGATTTAATGAACCGTCTGTCATAGCTACTGTTCCTGTTTCCGGATTCAATCGTAAATTTTGACCGGAAGAAGTAACCAACCTGATACGGTCAACGGTAGGGTTAAAATCAAAACCAACTAAAGATCCATTGATAGCTGGGGTAAAGGATGCTGTACCTAATGCAGTAGCAGCACCATTTTCATAGTTAATAATATATAAGCGACTGCTGTTTCCCAAACCATATAACTGGCCGGTAGCAGGACGAAAATCAATAGCAATTATTTTTTCACCACCTGTTAGCCCCGTGATACCAGTTGTTGATATAACTGTTTCAGCGGCATTGGCATTGTACTTTACTAACTGGTTAGCATTGGATAGGCCATAGAAAACCATATCTGGTTTTACAACCGGGGGTTCCATGTTGTCATCATTTTTATCGCAACTGCTAAAAAAGCAGAGAGTGGCTATTAAGAGGGTTGAAAAAATCGCATTTACTTGTTTTAGCATAAAGTTTAATTTAGGATTCAAAGTTTGATGTACGATGAAACAGGAAGTAGCGATTGACGGGGAGTTTTTTTCTGCACTAACTTCTTTTCCACAATGGTTAATAACTCCAAACAAGCCTGAAACCCGAATGGAGGGTTGGTTTTGTTATATTTGCCCAAACCCACCCAATGCCTCCCGATTGGGAGGTTTTTTGTGGGCTTAAGCCGAGAATCTCACATTATAGAATTTGTGCAGATTATAGTGAGATTTGCAAAATGCTCATCAATATTATTGATGTACATGTGTGCGACGTCCGCCCGGTCTTGTCATTCGTACGGGCAAGGGACGATGAGTAGGGAAACGAACGATGATAAAATAATATTTCTGAAAACGAAGCGATAAATGGCAAAAGAAAAAGAAGCAAACGACTTATTTAGTTACGACGAAGACAGTATAAAATCCCTCGACTGGAAAGAGCATATCCGGTTGAGGCCGGGTATGTATATTGGAAAGCTCGGTGATGGTTCATCACCTGATGATGGTATTTATGTATTGGTGAAAGAGGTGATGGATAATTGTATTGATGAATACACCATGGGACATGGTAAAACCGTGGAGTTGACGATTGATGGCAAAACGGTAACTGTTCGGGATTTTGGCAGAGGTATTCCGCTAGGAAAAGTGGTGGATGTGGTAAGTAAAATAAATACTGGTGCCAAATACGATAGCAAGGCTTTTCAAAAATCAGTTGGTTTGAATGGTGTGGGTACAAAAGCGGTGAATGCATTGAGCCATCATTTTAAAGTAACTGCTATAAGAGAAGGAAAAGAAAAGACCGCTGAATTTGAAAGAGGATTTTTAATTAAAGAACATAAAGAAGCAAAGACCACAGAACAAAATGGTACACTGGTAACTTTTGTACCGGATGAAACTATTTTTAAGAATTTTAAATTTCATCCTGAATTTTTAGAAAATCAGATATGGAATTATTGTTTTTTGAATGCGGGGTTGAAAATTATTTTTAATGGTAAAAGTTTTATCAGTAAAAATGGTTTGCTGGATCTGTTGCAGCGTAAAACAAATGAAGATGAAATTCGCTACCCGATCATTCACCTGAGTGGTGATGATATTGAGATGGCCATTTCTCATACCAACGAATACGGAGAAGATATTTACAGTTTTGTAAATGGGCAGCATACTACACAAGGTGGTACACACCAGCAGGCTTTTCGGGAGGCATATGTAAAAACGATACGGGATTTCTTTAAGAAAGATTATGATGCATCCGATATACGAACGGGTATTGTTGCCGCTGTATCAGTGAGAGTTGTTGAGCCAGTATTTGAGTCGCAGACGAAAACAAAATTGGGTTCTGTAAATATTGAGCCGGAAGGACAAAGTATGCGGCAGTTCATGATGGATTTTTTGGGTAAGGAGTTGGATAATTACCTGCACAAGAATCCAACTGTAGCAGAAGGTTTAAAAAAACGAATTGAGCAAAGTGAAAGAGAAAGAAAAGAGCTGGCAGGCATAAAAAAATTAGCCAACGAAAGAGCAAAGAAGGCAAATCTGCATAATAAGAAATTGAGAGATTGTCGTTTTCATTTGGATGATGATGCCCCATCAAAAGGAAAAGAAGAATTTGTAGTGAAGCAAAATGAGACGACTATTTTTATTACGGAAGGAGATAGTGCCAGCGGTTCTATTACCAAAGCCAGAAATGTCGAAACACAAGCAGTTTTTAGTTTGAGGGGTAAGCCGTTGAACTGTTTTGGATTGACCAAGAAAGTGGTATATGAAAATGAAGAGTTTAATTTATTACAGCATGCCTTGAATATTGAAGAAGGATTAGAAGGTCTTCGTTTTAATAATGTAGTTATTGCTACGGATGCTGATGTGGATGGAATGCATATACGTTTATTATTGATGACATTCTTTTTGCAATTCTTTCCTGATCTGGTAAAGCATGAAAAAGTGTATGTTTTGGAAACGCCATTGTTCAGGGTAAGAAACAAAAAAGATACTATCTATTGTTTTAGCGAACAGGAAAAGCAAGATGCGATGGCCAAACTAGGACCAAAGCCGGAGGTAACCCGTTTTAAAGGATTGGGTGAAATTAGTCCGGATGAGTTTGGGCAGTTTATCGGTAGTGGTATGAGAAAGCAATTAATGAGAGTGGAAGAAGGAGAACATATTCAGCAACTGCTGGAATATTATATGGGAAAGAATACACCAGACAGGCAGGAATTTATTATTAATAATTTGAAGATAGAGCTTGACGCTCCAGTGGAGGCTAATTAAAAGAGTGTTCGAATTCCACGCCGATAGAAAAAGATATTTTGACATTCAGGTTTTGAATGCAGAGAAATATGTTATTCCTTTTATTGAAGAACGGTTTCCTATTTCATCGGGAATGAGGGTATTAGAAATTGGGTGCGGTGAAGGGGGCGTACTAAAAGCATTTATTAATAAAGGATGTATAGGGGTAGGAGTAGAGCTAGATGAGCCGAGAATAGTGGATGCACAAAAATTTTTGCCGGAAGATATTGCGGCGGGAAGATTAAAGTTTGTAACAAAAGATATTTATAAAGTTGATACAGATATAGATTTTGACGGACTGTTTGACATCATTGTTTTAAAAGATGTAATTGAACATATACATGACCAGGCAAAGTTAATAGGGTGGATGAAAAATTTTTTGAATCCGAATGGTATTGTATTTTTTGGTTTTCCGCCGTGGTATATGCCGTTTGGCGGGCATCAGCAAATATGTAAGTCAAAAATTTCGAGATTGCCTTACATCCATTTATTGCCTAGGGGAATTTATGCGTGGATTTTGAAAAATAGAAATGAGAATGTGGCGGAGATGATGGAGATAAGAGATACCGGAATCAGTATCGAACGATTTGAAAAAATATGTAAGAAAGAAGGGTATAGTTTTTTTCATCTAAGGCATTATTTACTAAACCCGATCTATGAATGGAAATTTGACTGGAAGCCTAGAAGACAGATAGGAATTATAAAAGCTATTCCATTTGTAAGAAATTTTTTTACGACTTGTGTTTATTATATCATTCAACCTATTAACAATAATTCAAAATGATACATATAGTTTTTAACGAAAGTGAAGTTGACCTGATGAAGCAGGTAATTGAAATGGATGAAACGTTGGCCGGTGATGTATTGCAGATCAAAGACGATTTTGCAGTTGGACCTTTAGCGAATATCGATACAGAGGAAGGATGGCAGGCAAGATTGGAATGGTGGAGAGGATTGATGCAAGGATCCCCGTATGCCGCTGATTTGGTAGGAAGTTTTGATGATAGAGAAACAGTGGCACAGATCAAAGCAAAATTGGATGAGAATCCAGAAGAAGAACTATGGATTTGGATGGGACAAAATCAACATGATGTAACTGGCTATTACTGGTTGATGCCGCATTTTAAAGATTACCAGGGACGAGTGATGGTGTTGTACATGAACAACCTTCCTTTTATTAATGAGAAGGGTCAGATATTTTATCCATCCTGGTTGCATGAAATACAGCCCAAAGAATTTGTAAAAGCAAAAAAATTAGCAAGACCCATTACATTGAGTGAGTTTGAAATTGATCCGGATGAATGGAGAAAGATCGCTGAAGAAAACGCAACGGTAAGAATATTGGAAGGGGGAAAGAAGATTGCTGGTAAAGATGAAAGTTTCTACGATACGGAGATTTTAAAAAACATTACTGGCGAGTGGCAGAAAGCAACCCGGGTTTTAAGCAATACGTTGAACCGTATGAAAGTGAAAACTGGCGATGGTTTTTTAATGTGGCGGATGAAGCAGTTAATAAACAACGGAAAAATTGAAGTAACAGGTGATATGAGCAAAGCATGGAAGGATTTTGATGTAAAGTTGGGAGGGGGAAAGAAGACTGAAGAAATTTCCGCAGAATCTGTTGTAGAAGGCTAAATTTTATAACATGTCGCCCCGCTGGGGCTTGTAGTATGGAAAAGTATTATGGTAGCATGTAAATAGCCGTTAAATGGCATCATGAACGAAGAATTGTTTTACTAGCCACAGAGTGGCGAAATGTAAGTAGTAGGGGTAGCATGAAAAAAATAAATTGGGTGTGAACCCCGTAGGGGCGACATGTTAAAAAAAGCGTATGCAGAATACATATTCGCAATTATATGTTCAGATTGTGTTTGCGGTAAAAGGCCGGGAATGTTTTATTAATGAATCTTTCCGGGAGGAGCTACAGAAATA
This sequence comes from Bacteroidia bacterium Ga0077558, assembly GCA_001464625.1. GTDB lineage: Bacteria > Bacteroidota > Bacteroidia > Chitinophagales > Chitinophagaceae > JJ008. The sequence goes on from LNFJ01000059.1 coordinate 26,751, forward strand.
TATTGCGGGTATTATAGATAATAACAAACAAAAGCTATTTGCTATTTACTGTATGCCAGATCATGTTCACATCTTAGTAAGTATGAAACCAGCTTTAGCTATTTCTGATTTTGTAAGGGATATAAAGGCAAGTTCTTCATCTTTTATTAAAGAGAAGAAATGGGTGAATAGTTTATTTAGCTGGCAGGAGGGCTTTGGGGCATTTACCTATCATAAATCACAAGCTAATAATGTGGTTGATTATATTCTTAATCAACCAGAAAATCATAGAAAAAAAACATTCAAAGAAGAATATATAAACTTCTTAAAGGAATATCAAATAGAGTACGACGAAAAATATTTGTTTGAATTTTACGATTAATTACAATGAGCGCAGCAAAGAATAAAATAACAGAAGTAGGAAGCATTGACAGTGGCTTACATGGCCAGTATAAAACATGGTTCTTAGACTATGCGTCCTATGTAATATTGGAAAGAGCAGTACCCGCAATTGAAGATGGATTGAAGCCGGTGCAACGACGTATCCTTCATGCCATGAAGGAAATGGATGATGGTCGTTACAACAAAGTGGCGAACATCATTGGGCAGGCGATGCAATACCATCCACATGGCGATGCGAGTATTGGTGATGCATTGGTAAACATGGGGCAGAAGGATTTGCTGATTGATACGCAAGGAAACTGGGGCGATGTAAGAACCGGGGATGATGCAGCAGCAGCCCGTTATATTGAAGCAAGATTGAGCAAGTTTGCCTTAGAAGTTGCCTTCAATGCAAAAACTACCGAATGGCAATTGAGTTACGATGGCCGAAAGAATGAACCGGTAACATTGCCCATGAAATTCCCGTTGTTGCTGGCACAGGGTGCTGATGGTATTGCGGTGGGACTATCCACCAAAATTCTTCCACATAATTTCTGTGAGATCATTGAAGCAGCTATAAAACATTTAAGAGGAAAACGTTTTGAACTCAATCCTGATTTTCTTACAGGTGGTATGATTGATGTGGCTGATTACAACCAAGGCAAACGAGGTGGCAAGGTGAAAGTAAGAGCACATATAGAAGAAGTAGATAAGAAAACCTTGGCGATTAAAAGTGTTCCCTACGGCGTAACTACTACTCAGTTGATGGAATCAATTGTAAAAGCTAACGACCAGGGAAAAATAAAAATTAAGAAAGTAACAGATAATACAGCGGCGGATGTAGAAATACAAGTTGATCTGGCACCGGGCATTTCTCCTGATATTACAATTGATGCATTGTATAAATTCACGGATTGTGAAATTTCAATTTCTCCAAATGCCTGTGTGATCGTTGACCATAAGCCGCAGTTTATCGGTGTGCAAGAATTATTGAAGCTTTCGGTCGATAAAACCAAAGATCTGCTGGAGCAGGAATTGAAAATAAAACTCAATGAACTACAAGAAAAATGGCATTACACATCATTAGAAAAAATATTCTTCGAGGAAAAAATCTATAAAGAACTAGAGAAGAAACATGAAACCTGGGAAAAAGTGCTGGAAGGGATTGATAAAGCCTTTGTTCCTTTTAAAAAGCAACTGAAAAGAGATATAACAAGAGAAGATATTGTAAAGCTGACAGAAAAACCAGTACGTCGTATTTATAAACTAGACATTGACGAACTGAATGCACAGATAAAAGGCCTGGAAGGAGATATTAAACAGGTAAAACATGATTTAGCAAATCTTGTAGATTTTGCTGTTGATTATTATGAAAATCTGTTAAAAAAATATGGCAAAGGCAGAGAAAGAAAAACAGAGATCAAACAGTTTGAAGTAATTGAAGCGAAGAGTGTGGCAATTGCTAATACCAAATTGTATGTAAACCGTGAAGAAGGATTTATCGGTACAGGATTGAAAAAAGATGAATTGCTGTTTGAATGTTCCGACCTTGATGATATTATCGTTTTTGCAAAACGGGGCATCATGAAAGTGGTAAAAGTATCTGATAAAACATTTATCGGTAAAGACATTTTACATGCTGCCGTTTTCCAGAAGAATGATGAACGTACTACCTACAACATGATCTACTCTGATGGAAAGGGTGGTTTGAGTTATGCTAAACGTTTTAATGTTACAGGGGTAACAAGAGACAAAGAATACGATTTAACAAAAGGTGATGAAAGAAGTAAAGTTCATTACCTGAGTATTAATCCAAATGGCGAAGCTGAAGTAGTGAAGATCGTATTAACTCCCGGAAGCTCTGCCCGCATCAAAGAATTTGATTTTTATTTTGAGGAGATGGCCATCAAAGGCCGCAGCAGTATGGGCAATCAGGTTACAAAGTATCCCATCAAATCGGTGAAGTTTAAAGAAGCCGGAAGAGCAACATTGAGTGGTCGCAAACTCTGGTTTGATGAAAAGTTTGGTCGTCTGAGTGCTGAAGAAAAAGGAACTTACCTGGGAAGCTTTGAACCAGATGATAGAATATTAGTGTTATACAATGATGGTAATTATGAAGTGACCGACCAGGAAATGACACAGAAGATAGATCCGGATAAAGTATTACATATTGGCAAGTTTGATGCAGAGAAGATAATTACTGCAGTGTATGTGGATGTGGAGAAGAAGCAATACATGGTAAAGCGTTTTAAAATAGAAACCTCCACACAGAAAACGAAATTCTTGTTTATCAAAGAAGGTGATGGTAATTATGTGGAAGCCGTAACATTGGATGAGGAACCAATTTTATTAATGCAACAGGGCAGGGGAGCACAGATACGAAAAGCAAAACTAAAGATTGTAAAAATTGCTGAAGTTACTGGGTATAGAACGGTAGGTTCCAAACTGGCCGATTTTAGTAAGTCAACTGAAATGGAATGGGTGAAAAGTAAAGAAACAAACCAGGCCGAATTGTTTGAGTAAATTATAACATGATTGATCATTGGGAAATATTAGATGTTTACAAAGCCTTGCTGGCTGTTGCCGCAGGTATTATCCTCGGTCTCGAAAGAGAGTTAAAAGATAAAGTAGCAGGATTAAAAACCATTACCATCATTTGCCTGGGGGCTACTTTATTTGGAATACTTTCTTATAAAGTAGGTGGGCAAAGCAATCCAACTCATATCGCTGCTTATGTAGTTAGTGGCGTTGGTTTTCTTGGAGCTGGAGCCATTTTCAAAGATGGATTTTCTATTTCTGGTCTTACCACTGCCGGCATTATCTGGTTGGCAGCTGCGGTTGGTTTGGCTATTGGGTTTGGAGAATTTTACCTGGCAGGTACATTTATGTTGGGCTCTCTAATAGTAATTTTTCTTACTCCCTTTATCAATAAACTCTTTCGTTCAAAAAAATTAACCCGCCAGCTTACGATATCCTTATCAAAGGAGAATAGCATTTTAAAAGAACAAATTCTTGCTGGTTTGCGAAAAGGAGTTAACTTTCTTGAAGAGAAAAAAATTACATTGGCTGATAACGAATTAGAAATAGGAATTGAAATAGCATTAACAGAAGATAAAATTAAATGGGTGCAGAATTATTTGCTGGAGAACAAAGCTATCAAATCTTTTTCTTTTTAATTCTTTTCAACTCAATTACTGAGGTTTTCTTCGCTTAATTCGAATCGTTGCATTTTTCTCAAGGCTACTAGTTAGCCGGATTTCATGCTTCTTCTTTCCATCATTAATGATCATTAAGGCTGTATTAGGCGGTATCAAACCGAGGTTCTCAGCAAACATGGATATTTCATTAGTAACTACTGAGCTATCCAGTTCTATTTTTATTTTTATAGACTTATGTGTAAGTTTCTGATTAGAAAGAATAAGTTGTTTATTGTAAAACAAGGAGATCATATCGCCATCAATTTCTCCGTTATCATACACATCTATTTGTAAAGAATCTGAATCCACTTCAATTTCACTGATCACAATATTTTCTCTTTCTGTATATTGTTTCTCCGTTACGTAGTTCACTACTTTTTTGGGAGTTACAGAAACGGATACCAACGTATCATCATAAGAAGGAGTCCATACCTGAACATTCTCTTTGTATTCGCTGATGGCTTTTAACACGGAATCTTTTTTACTGATATCAGCATTATGCGTAAGATTTAAACGGATATCAGCACAAGTGTATTTGTAATCCGGCAAACCAATAAATGCACCTACCAGATTAGAGCCGGCCTGCGCCACCCGTAATGTAGCCTGCATGTTCATAATACAATCCACTTCAAAATTGGCGATAGAGCCGAAGTAAACAATCGGAATATCGTACAAACTTAATTGGCGGGTCGTTTTATTAAAATCACCTTTTACTTTTATGCTGCGGTAGGTATTTTTGAAATAATAATTGAGAATTCCGGATACATAATTTTTTTCCGGTTGTAACACCAGTTCAACCAAATAATTGTTAGCAGAGCTATTGGTTTTTACATTCGCATAGCCGTACCAGTAGCCAAAAACGGATTGTGATTGGGAGTAAAGTGAAAGTAATAAAGCAAGAATCAGTAGTCCTTTCTTCATGGCTGGGAAGATCGTCAAAAATCAGTCCGGTTTACAACGAAGTTTTACACAAGCTTATTTTAAATACCGCTTCATTTCTCTATCCACATCTTTTTGTTTGATGCTTTCCCGTTTATCATGTAGTTTTTTGCCTTTAGCCAACCCTATTTCAATCTTGGCCAGGTTCTTTGAATTCATGAATATGCGAAGTGGCACCAGCGTATAGCCTTTCTCTTTGAGCTTGGCTACTATTTTAGTAATTTCTTTCTTATTCAGCAGTAGCTTACGGTCTCTTACCGGATCATGGTTATTAGTAGTGCCATGACTGTACTGTGCAATATTCAATGATTTTAACCAAACTTCACCATCGGAAATAAGGCAATAGCTATCATTAAAACTCACTTTTCCCGTTCGCATGGATTTTATCTCTGTACCCAGTAATACCATGCCTGCTTCATATTTTGCATCTATGAAGTATTCATGATAAACCTGCCTGTTCTTCATCTCTGTCATCTGTAATATAAAATAAGAGGCCCGCCTACCGGCAGGCAGGCAAAAATACCTCTTATTAGTTTAAATTATGTGTAGTTGTTAATTTCTCAGCAATAGCAGCACCTTGGCTAATTTATCTTTCAATTCTTTTCTCGGAACAATAAAGTCTAAGAATCCATGTTCCAAAATAAATTCACTGCGTTGAAAACCCGGAGGCAAATCTTTTTTAATGGTTTCTTTAATTACTCTGGGGCCTGCAAAACCGATCAGTGCATCGGGTTCAGCAATATTCAAATCGCCCAGCATTCCAAATGATGCAGAGATGCCACCAAATGTTGGGTCTGTTAATAAAGAGATATAAGGAAGCTTAGCATCGCTCAATTGAGAAAGTTTGCCACTTGTCTTCGCCAGTTGCATTAAGGAGAAAGCACTTTCCATCATTCTTGCACCACCGCTTTTGCTGATCACCAGGTACGGCATTTGATGTTGTATGCAATAATCAACCGCACGGGAAAATTTTTCACCCATCACACTACCGAGTGATCCACCGATAAATTCAAAATCCATACAAGCAATCACCAGATCATTACCATTTACTTTTCCTACTGCTACCCGCATGGAATCTTTCAAATCTGTTTTGCTCCAGGTTTCTTCTAATCTTTTTTTATACGGCTTCAGGTCAGTAAATTCCAGGTGATCTTTACTACGAATATTTTCAAATAATTCGGTGAACTCATTATTGTCGAACAACAGTTCGTAGTATTCGCTACTATTAATACGGTGATGGAAGGTACATTTGGGACAAACGAAAAGACTTTCCCGTAATTCTGAAACGGTACAAATAAAACTACAATCCGGGCATTTTACCCACAGTCCTTCAGGAGTTTCTTTCTTTTCAGATGTTTTAGTGTTAATGCCTTTCTTAATTCGCTTAAACCAGCTGCTCTTTGTTTCTTCCGTCTTACCTTCTTCGCCAGCCAGGTTGGCATCAAAATCTTCTATTTGTTTCGCCATAACCAATTGTTGAGGTACAAATATAGGAAAGTTGTCAATAGTGAAAAGTCAATGGCGAATGGGAGTTTCTTTTAGAAATCATAGACTATTCACTACTCACCATTCACTTTTTTAATACCGCTTCAAATAGTTTGAATATTCTCTTATACTCATCCGTCCAACTGCTGGGTTCTACAAATCCGTGGTCTTCCATCGGGTAACTGGCCAGTTCCCAATTGTCTTTTCCTAATTCAATTAAACGTTGTGCCAGTTTTACCGCATCCTGGTAATGTACATTTACATCTACCATTCCATGACAAATTAATAGATCACCTTTTAACCCTTCTGCAAAATAAAAAGGAGAACTTTTTCTATACGCTATGCTATCAGTGTATGGCTCATTCAAAATGTTGGATGTATAACCATGATTGTATTGTGCCCAATCTGTAACCGGACGCAAGGCAGCACCCGCAGCAAACACATCGGGTTCATTGAACATTCCCATCAGTGTAATAAAACCGCCGTACGAACCACCGTATAGCCCTACATTTTTTGGATTCACTCCATGATTTTTTACTAGATAATTAACCGCATCTACATGATCACTTAAATCTTTTCCACCCATATGGCGATAGATGCCCGTTCTCCAATCTCTGCCATAGCCTGCACTACCACGATAGTCGATGTCTAATACATAATAGCCATTATCGGCCAGCATATTATTAAACATATATTCTCTGAAATAACTGCTCCACCATTTATGCGCATTTTGTAAATAACCTGCACCATGTACAAAAAGTACCGCTGGTTTATTGGGGTCAGGGTTGGTTGGTTTATATATTCTTGCATAGATGGGTGCACCATCAGCAGCAGTAATGGTAATTACTTCCGGATCTTTCCAGGCGTATGATTTGAATTCTTCGCTTTGTGCTTTATTAGTGATCTGCTCAATTTTTCCACCCACTTTGTTTTCTTGTAAATACAATTCCCATGGTTTGGTAGAGTAGGAGTAAAGAACAGCTAATTGTTTTTCATCCGGCGAAATAGTTACCTGGTTGGCACCCGTCATCGTTGTTATCTTTTCTTTTTTACCATCTGCAATGGTAAGGCGATAAAAATGTTGTTCACCCGGATGTACTTCGTTAGAAACGATGAAGAAATATTTTTTGTCTTTTGATAATTGTACTTGCTGCACTTCATACTTTCCGGCAGTCAATGCTTTCTTTTCTCCGGTATTTACATTTACACTATACAAATGAGAATAGCCTGTTGCTTCAGAACGATACCAGAATGTATTTTCATCCAGCCAACCAGTATTGCCTCCACCAAAACTGCTGATACCGGGCCCTGCAACCCATGCTTCGTCCCGCTGACGGTCTAATAGTTTTAATGAATTGGTTGCTGTGTCCCAACGCATCAACCAACGGTCTTTATTATCACCTGCAAAAATTTCCAATACTGCATTGGTTCCTTTTGGCGACCAGGATGGATTAGAAACCGTAATGCTTCTATTCGCCGCTTTCTTTTTTCTTTCTTCTAATTGTTTGGGGTAATCTTTTACATAATCAGGCAAATCTTTTATTCCATGAATTGAGTCGAGCTTAACAGCGATGATGGTGTCCCGCACACGGTCGTACACATAAAAATCAGAACTGCTTTGTTGCGCACCTACTTTGGTACGGGCCGGAATATCAACTGTAAAACCTGTTTCGGTTACATAACTGGGTACAATGGTTGATTTTGCAGCAGTAGACGGGGCAGACCTAAATAAACGATACGTTACATAACGGCCATCAGGACTAACATTTAATCCCTGTAATGCTTTATCTTCTAAACTAATGGAACGAAGTTCTTTTTCTTTTGTTTTTGGTAATGCTTTGGTATACGCTTCAGCAGCGTCTCTTTTTTCTTTACGTTGTTTTAATACTTCAAAATACTTTAACTGATCATTCTTTAACCATTGTTCCTGTGGATTGCTGCCCGCAGTTGGTGGTGCATTTCCTCCTCCGGCACCTCTTCCAAATCCACCACCTGTTGGTGGGGTAGATGATGCATCACCCGTTCTTACATTCGTTAATTGCATTGTTTCGCCACTGGCAATATCCCAGGCGTATAAATTCTGATTGCGGTTGTAAACAATTTTTGTTTCGCTAAAAGAAAACTGTGGATTAGTTTCCATATCCACTGTTTGCGTAATGCGTTTTACTTTTCCTGTTTTTACTTCTTTATAAAAAATATCACCATCTTTTGCATAAAGCTGATAGGTTCTTGCAATGTTGTAGATAATATTGGGTTGGTTTGTTAATGCTTGTTTCTCAGCAACGGTAGCTTTTACCGGCGTTTTATTGGTAGTGGTAATATAGTAGATAGAATCAGCATGAGCTTTTTCAGGATTCCAGGAGAAATAAAGTGTGTTACCATCCTGGCTCCAAAATGTATTGGATGGTGAAGTGCCCATCCATTTTGGGTCTCTCATTATTTTTTCAACCGTTAATGGACCCAGACCTTGTTGTGCTGTAGCAGTTGTTGCAATCAACACAACTAAAAACAAATTAATACATTTTTGCATGTGGTGCAGTTTAGGCTATAAATATAAATGAGAAAGCCAAACCAAACTAAACTGCCTGCAATAAATATGTAAGTGGCATTAATTGTTAGGAGCACCACTATCAATCCAGCAGATAATAGAATTTTTTTGCGCAGCTGATAAGGTTGTGTTCAGCGGCATTCTTCCTGAGGTGATAGCGGCACGTACAGCAGAAGCGGAAGCTTGTACCTGCCCATGGTTAGTTAATGCACCCGGGCCGTTGCTGCTTCCACTTGCATGGCAACCAGCCTGGTTACAACTACTTTGAATGATAGGGTTTACATCAGCAGCAAAAGATTTGTTGCTAACCGTACTACAATCTACAGAGGAGCCACCACCATTCTCTTTTGAACAGGAAATAATGGTAAATAATGAAACTACAAGAAAGGTGATAACTGATAGTGCTTTTTGCATAAAATAGTTTTTATAAAGCTGTACTGCTTGAATAAACTAACGGCAAAAATTTAACCAAGGTTGCTTTTTCCCGAAACTTATTTTACCGGGTCAGATAATTTCCGCTATATGCCGATGTATGTTTTGCGCTAACAGATCGGTAGGAACATCATTTTGGTCGCCGCCGAAAGGATCTTCAATTTCTTCAGCAATCAACTCCAAACTGGCGAGTACATAAAATACGAAAGCTACTACGGGGATAACGTAAAAGCCCAGTTGAAATACGTAACCGAACGGCAAGGTCATGATATAAAAGAAAATAAATTTCTTAATGAACACACTGTATGAAAAGGGGATAGGAGTATTTTTTATTCTTTCGCAGGCGCCACATATATCAGTAAAAGATTGCAACTCTGCATTGAGAAATAATAATTGTTCACCCGATATTTTTTTATCAACATGTAGCTGATGTATATGCTGATA
>LNFJ01000060.1 GCA_001464625.1 Bacteroidia bacterium Ga0077558
GAACTTCCCGAACGCAAAGCGTTGATAACTTCATCAATGCCCTTTTGTCTTTCAAAAGAAGAAAGGAGCAGCATAAACCCAAGCAGCAGTGTTGTAAATATCGGTTTCATAACAAAAAAGGTTTTCACAGGTGTTTAATCTAAAAACATGCCACAGTAATGAAGGCATTTGATAGGATACTAAAGTACTAAAAACCAGCAGTTTTTCCACATGACATTAACTAAATTAGGGTATTTGATTGTAATTTTACAAGAATGGAATTGGCGTTGTTACCTGATAATGAGTGTAATTGTACTAAATAAAAAATGTTGATAAGTAATGAATCGGAAAAAAATCATTTTGGTCATCATGGACGGCTGGGGATTGGGAAAAGTTGCTTCAGCAGATGCAATTCAAAACGCAAATGTTCCCTTCACTAAATCGTTGTATACAAAATACCCCAATTCTACATTAATAACCTGCGGTGAAGAGGTGGGCTTACCTGATGGACAAATGGGGAACTCAGAAGTTGGCCACCTGAATTTAGGAGCTGGTCGCATCGTTTACCAGGAATTACAGCGAATAAACGTGGCGGTAAGGGATGGTGATTTTTACCGAAATGAGATATTGCTGCAATCTATCAGGTTTGCAAGAGATAACAATAAACCGTTGCACTTACTGGGCTTAGTTAGCAATGGTGGTGTTCATTCACATATCAACCATTTAAAAGCAATATTATCCCTCTGTGTAACGGAAAAATTTTTCAACGTCTTTATCCATGCCTTTACCGATGGGCGGGATTGTGACCCTAAAAGCGGATTGGAATTTTTACAGGAGCTTCAGGAGTTCTGTAAACAGACAACCGGAACCATTGCCAGTGTTAGCGGCCGCTATTTTGCAATGGACAGAGATAAACGTTGGGAACGGGTGAAATTAGCGTATGATGCTATGGTTAAGGGTGAAGGAGAAAAAGCAATTGATGCTATCCAAACTGTTGTAAATGCTTATATAAACAACATAACGGACGAATTTATTCTTCCTACAGTTATAACAACCGAAACCGGAGAGCCGATCGCAACAATTAAAGACGGAGACGTAGCTATTTGCTTCAACTTTCGTACGGACAGGCCAAGAGAAATAACGCAGGTGTTAACACAGTTGGATTTCCCGGAGTTTGATATGAAAAAACTTTCGCTGCATTATACAACAATGACTGAGTATGACGCTACCTACAAAAATGTAAACGTAGTTTTTGAAACAGATAATCTTAATAATACACTTGGTGAAATATTAGAACAAAATGGCTTAAAGCAAATACGAGCTGCAGAAACAGAAAAATACCCCCACGTTACTTTTTTCTTTAGCGGTGGCAGAGAAAAAGTATTTGAAGGTGAGAAAAGAGTTATGATGCCTTCACCAAAAGTTGCTACGTATGATTTACAACCTGAAATGAGTGCTTACGAATTAACAGCAGCTCTTCTGCCGGAAATAAAAAATCAAACAGCGGATTTTATCTGCTTAAACTTCGCTAACGCAGATATGGTTGGGCATACTGGCATTTGGACTGCGGCTATTAAAGCCGTTGAAACAGTTGATAAGTGTGTTGAACAAGTAGTTACAACAGGTTTAGAAAATGGATACACTATTTTCTTAACAGCCGATCATGGCAATTCTGATTATATGATTAATGAAGATGGCTCACCCAACACAGCTCATACGCTTAATCCTGTACCTTTCTTTATTATTGATAACAACTGGACTGGCAATATTAAGAATGGAAAACTAGGAGACCTCGCCCCTACTATTCTAACAATGATGAAATTGCCAATTCCAAAAGAAATGACAGGAAATATCTTAATTTCAGATCACTAACTTTTTTAACACCCCAATGCCATGATAAAAAAAATTTTTATTTTTTTGCTTTTTGCCCTAGTAATAATACAATTTATACGCCCCAAGAAGAATAAAGCAGAAGGTCCACAACCAAATTACATTGGTAATAATTTTGCAATACCTGCAGATGTAAAATCCATTTTAGCAAAAGCATGTAATGATTGCCATAGCAACAATACAAATTACCCCTGGTATTCAAATTTTCAACCTGTACTATGGTGGCTGGATAAGCATATAAAGGACGGAAAGAAAGAGCTTAACTACGATGAATATACCAGTCGTAGCCTCCGCTACCAATTTCATAAAATGGAGGAAACCATCGAAATGGTAAAAGAAGGAGAAATGCCATTGAATTCTTACACCTGGATACATAAAGACGCTAAACTTTCCCCGGAAGAAAGAAGTAAACTTACCAACTGGGCCAACAGCATAATGGACACTATGAAAGCTACCTATCCCATAGATAGCCTGATACGAAAGAATTAATGGTACATTTGTTCATCACTATTCTTTCGTGAAAAACAACCGCAGAAAAATAATAAGTGGCTTCTTTTTACTGCTTGGGCTGGCTCCATTACTGTTTCTTTTAATGGTGATGGTGCACAAAAGTGAGATTCGGGAGAAAATGAAAGAAAAACTGGAAACAGATAAACTTCAAACTATTGTACTACCGGAAGAAAAAGTGATATGGATGGATAAACATGAGATTTGGATAAACGAACACATGTTTGACATTCATTCAAAGAAATTGGAAAACGGCATTTATACCTTTACCGGATTATACGATGAAGACGAAACTGAGTTAGTAAAGAAAGAACGAAAAGCCAATGGAAACAGTACTGAGCAAAATAAATTGATAGCTCAATTCTTTAAACACCTTCCTGCTTTTTACGACAGTAATCTTGAACATTTAAACTTATCGATCTCGCATAATTCATTTAACCTCTTTGCTTACCAACACTCCATTAGCCAGTTTAAAGAAATAATTACACCTCCGCCGCAGGTTTGTTGATTACATACAGCAAACAAAAATCTTTGTACTATAATAACTATTTATGAGCAATAAGTATGTGCTTGCTCTGTTATGCGTTATTTGCATATCAGTATGCGGCTATACTCAGGAGGATACACTTGCCGGAAAAACAATGGGCGAAGTAGTAGTATCGGTAAACAAATGGGAGCAAAAACTAAATGAGATTCCTAACAAGGTCGTCAAGATAAACAGACCCGATATTTTAAGAAATAATCCTCAGACCTCGGCTGATTTATTAGGACAAACAGGAACTGTTTTTATTCAAAAAAGCCAATTGGGAGGAGGAAGTCCCATGATACGTGGGTTTGCTACCAACCGTGTGCTTTTAGTAATTGATGGTGTTCGTATGAACAATGCGATCTACCGCAGCGGCAATTTGCAGAACGTAATTAGCATTGATCCATTAAGTACCGAAACTGCTGAAGTGATTTTTGGACCCGGTTCTCTTATTTATGGTAGCGATGCCATTGGTGGTGTTATGGATTTTCATACACTGAATGCACATTTTGCCAAAGACAGTGAAGTATTAGCGAAAGGCAATCTTATCAGTCGCTATTCATCTGCCAATAAAGAAAAAACCATCCACGCCGACTTGAATGTTGGTTTTAAGAAATGGTCGTTTCTTACCTCTTTCTCTTACAGTGATTTTGCTGACTTAATAATGGGAAAAAATGGCGGACAGGATAGTTACCTGCGGCCCGAATATGTGGAACGGCAAAACAATGCAGATGTGACTGTGCAAAATGTTTATCCTCGTATTCAACGATTCAGCGGCTATACGCAAACCAATTTTTTACAGAAAATTCGTTTTAAGCCAAATCAATATTGGGATTTGCAATACAGTTTTACGTATGCGGGTACAGGGAATGCACCAAGATACGACCGGTTAATTCAATACCGGAACGGGGCACTTCGTTTTGCTGAATGGTATTATGGTCCTATGCTTTGGAGAATGCACAACCTGCAGGTTTTGCACAGTAAAAAAACAAGCATTTATGATGATGCCCGTTTTACATTGGCGTATCAGAATTATGAAGAAAGCCGGATTGACCGAACCAGGAACAACAATAATCGCAACAAACAAATTGAACAGGTAGATGCTTTCAGTGCCAACTGGGATGCTACCAAAGGCATTGGAAAAGGACAGGTATTTTATGGAGTTGAGTATGTCCACAACAAAGTTGGTTCATTTGGTGAAAGAATTAATATTTCTACCAATACTGTTGCTCCTTATGTAAGCAGATATCCTGATGGTAGTACCTGGAACACCATGGGTGTGTATGGTAGTTACAAGATCAATCTGCAACCAAAACTTACTTTGGTTACAGGATTGCGATATAGCTATAATACACTGGATGCCAAATTTGTTACTACTTTCATCAACTTCCCTTATGAAAAAGCCGAGTTGAAAAATGGTGCATTAACGGGTAATGCGGGTTTGGTGTTTCGTCCTGCAATAGGCTGGCAATTAAATGGAAATATCTCCACAGGTTATCGTATGCCAAATGTGGATGACATTGGCAAACTCTTTGAAAGTGTACCGGGAAATATCACCGTTCCAAATCCAAATCTTACACCGGAGTATGCCTGGAATTTTGAAGCTGGATTGTCAAAAAACATTCCGAATAAATTCCGGATCGAATTGAATGGTTTCTATACCATTTTAAATGATGCTATCGTTCGTCGTCCCACAACCTTTAATGGAGAAGATAGTATTGTTTTTGATGGGGTAATAAGCCGTGTTGAAGCGTTGCAAAATGTAGCCAATGCTACTGTGTGGGGATTGCAGGCAAGTACAGAATTTTTCTTCACCAGCAACTTTTCATTAATCAGTCATGCTAATTGGATAAATGGTAAGGAAACGGATGATACAAAAAACGAACAGGTAGCACTTCGACATGCTCCTCCGTTTTACGGAAGCACCACCTTACGTTACCGGGTGAAAAAATTATTTATTGAAGCTTCTGCCATGTATAATAGCCAGATTAAAAACGAAGACCTGGCACCATCAGAGCAAGCTAAAACAGATATTTATGCTAAAGATGAAAATGGAAAACCCTATTCACCGAATTGGTACACATTTAATCTTAAAGCAGCATACCAGGTTGTAAAAAACCTGGCGATCACCACTGGATGGGAAAATATAACCAATCAGCGTTATCGTCCCTATTCATCCGGTATTGTGGCAGCTGGTTCAAATTTTATTGTTTCATTAAGAGCATCACTTTAAATTACAAGAGCCTGTTCAAATTAGCAGGCTCTTAATTTTTTATTTTTTTATGAGTAATACTAAACAACAAGCAAAATGGATAAGATGGTTTCGCTGGCTTCATCGAAAAATTGCCATCTTCTTATTTGTTTTTTTCCTGGTTATATCCATTACCGGAATATTATTAGGCATTAAAAAACAAACCGGTTTATTAGCGCCAACTAAGAAAGGTGTATCTACCGATCTCAGCACCTGGCTAAGCATGGATAGTTTGCAAAAAAATGCCATTCGTTTTATGAGAGATTCTGTTCCGGGTAATCTTTCAACAGAAGTTGACCGGATTGATGTACGTCCTGACAAAGGCATTGTGAAATTCACTTTCAAGGATCATTTTCAGGGCTTGCAGTTAGATGGCACTACCGGGCAATTATTACTTATAGAGAAAAGAAGAAGTGATTTCATTGAAAAGATACATGATGGTTCCATTCTCGATAAAATTTTTGGCACCAGTAATGACCAGGTTAAAATAAGTTATACCGTTATTATGGGGTTTAGCCTTTTTATGCTGATCGTAACCGGCATGTGGCTTTGGTATGGGCCAAAAAGGCTTCGCAAAAGCAAAAAAGCACAAGCTTAATAGTTGAATTAAAACTAAATAGCTCACTTGAATTTATAGTAGAAATGCTGAAAACACCCTTTTCAGCATTTTTTTGCCCCATTCAAAACTCAAATAGTACAAACCCTTGTAATCTTCGCCAGAAAAGAGAAATATGAGTCGAAACCTTACGGAAATTTTACTTTTCTGTGCAGCATTCGTTCCAAAAAAATGTCTAAATTACAGGCAGCCAAAGTAAATTATGACCGAGGAAGCCATACTTAGAGGTTGTTTGAATAATGATGCCGCCGCACAGCGGGAATTGTACAATAAGTACAGTCCTAAAATGCTGGCTGTATGTTATCGATTTGCTCACAACCGGGAGGATGCGGAGGATATGCTGCAGGAAGGATTTATTAAAGTTTTTTTACAGATACACACTTTTGAGAGCAGGGGTGCATTTGAAGGTTGGATAAGACGGATTGTGGTACATACTTGTATCAATATCCTGAAAAAGAATAAAAAGTTCAATGAAAGTGTAGATATTATTCATGCAACGGGAATACAGATAAGAGAGGATAGTGTACCGGCAATTATACAGGCAAAACAAGTAGTAGAGTGTATCCGGATGTTGCCTATTGGTTATAGAACTGTTTTGAACCTTTATGCAGTAGAAGGTTACAGCCACCGGGAAA
Source organism: Bacteroidia bacterium Ga0077558 (assembly GCA_001464625.1). GTDB lineage: Bacteria > Bacteroidota > Bacteroidia > Chitinophagales > Chitinophagaceae > JJ008. The sequence continues at coordinate 6,405 of LNFJ01000060.1, forward strand.
TATCGAATATGCTTGATATAGAAGAAAGCACCAGCCGAAGCCAATACACAAGGGCCAAAGCAATGCTTGAAGATATTTTGATCAGAAAAAGAATATTACAAAAACCTAAACCTGAATTTGATTGGCTTGCCGCCGTTAGTCAGCGTTGATTTTTAACCCGTATCCTAAACTGACCGCTGTGTTATGGAAAATAGATTCAATAACAGGGATTTTGAGCAGTTTGTAAAGCAAAGTGCTGACCAATACCGGATGTTTCCATCTGAAAAGGTGTGGAGTGGTATTCATAATACCTTACACACCCGCAGACGTTGGTATGGTATAGGTCTTTCTTTGTTATTGCTTACTACGGCTGCTGTTACCTGGATAATGCTTCTCAGTCCATCCAGCAAACAAGAACAACTAGCCAGCACTCCCGTTACCACTACTACAAAAGAATTTATTGAACAAGAGTATGAAATACCTGAACTCGTTATTGCTCCGGTAAAAGCTATCAACAATAAGCCTTCTTTTGTTGCCTCACCGGACAATCAACAAGAAAATCTTTTCCTGGCTGATGCAGGAACACCGGTTATTTCTTCCAATGATTTATTTATCACCTCCGCTGAAAATAAAGTAATTGCAGACGAGCTCACTTTGCCACTACCTGTAAATGCGACGAATGTTTCTAATCACCCTCCTGTTGCCATCAATAACAATAAAGCCGGTGTAGCTATTTCAAAAAAACAAGCTTCCCCTATTGTAACTTCCGCCCAACCAGATGTGTTGCCTATTGCAGCAACAAACAAAACACTTGAGAAAACTAACGCTGAGTTGCCCCTCTCAATTATTGATAGTGATGATTACAGTAAAGAAAAAGAAGAGGTAAAGCAAACTATCACTACAGAGGAAAAATCGCTGGTGGAAAAAAATGATATTTACCCACTAACAATCGAAAGTGTAACAAATAGCTATATAAGGCTCGGTAAAAAAAGAAAAGCTTCCTGGGAGATTTATTTCTTACCTACTATCAGCTACCGAAAGCTTTCAGAAAATAAAAATTTCTTACTTAATTCACAGGCCAATAATGCCCCTGCCAACAACTCTATTAATGAAAATATTAATGATGTTGTTACTCATAAACCTGATGTTGGTTTGGAGGCAGGCTTTAATGTTGGGTTTCCAATTTCTAAAAACTTAAAATTTACCACAGGCTTGCAATTAAACGTAAGCAAGTATGATATTAAAGCTTATCCATACCAACGGGAAGATGCCAGAATAGCACTGAGCTACGACTATGGAAGGACTTCCGTTTCCACGATTCAAACCAATTACAGAGCTCAGGAGAGTTATACAAAACCACATTGGCTATCTAATTATTACGTTTCTGCCTCTTTACCAATTGGTGCAGAATTAAAAGTTGCCCGTCTTAAATCAAATAATGGCTACCTGGGCATAGGTGGTACCATTCAACCAACTTACACTTTAATTGACAGAGCATATATTATTTCGACTGATTTTAAAAACTATGCTAAGCTTCCTTCGCTTACCCGTGACTGGAACTTAAATTCTAGCTTCGAAATATTTGCAGGATACTCCACCAAAAAATTGGATTGGAAAATTGGGCCGCAAATTCGTTACCAGGTGCTATCGAGCTTTTATAAAAAATACCCCGTAAAAGAACATCTGATGAATTATGGATTAAAATTGGCCGTAGTTATTAATAAATAATTTGCCCAACAAACTGCTTATTACTTCCCGTATTGTTAATTCAGTACGGGATTTTTTTACGTTACTCTTGTAGTGTTTAACCCTTTGTTTCCGCTAATTTTATGGCTTAAATAAGTTCAGAAATTATACATATGAAAAACTATTTGTTCATTTTCGCAATTGCTATACTATTTGCATCCTGCAAGGGAAAAGAAAAAGGGGAACCAAAAAAATTCATCTCCGTACTTTCTCTTATTGAGAAACAGGTGGCTCATATTGATACTTCATTATACGCCATTACAAAAGTGGTCACAAAAGATAGTCTGCACAGCGATACATTTTATATAAGCCGTGAAAATTTTAGGGCTGAAGCAAAAGATTTTCTGGATATACCGGACTTATCCGTTCAAAAAATTGCCAAAAGATATAATGAAGAAACCAGGTTTGATGAACTATTAAATAGAGTCATTATTACCTACACACCTCAAAAACCCGACAAAGAAGTAATACAAAAACAAGAAATATTAGTTACACCTAATATTGCCACCGGCGATAAAGTGAATAATATTATTATTGAAAGTGTAAAAAGTGATAGAAATGGTTTCCTGGAAAAGAAAATGCTTTGGCAGCTAGATCACAGCTTTCTTATTACCACCACCACACAAAAGCCCGGTGAACCCGAAATTGTTACTACTACCAGGGTTACCTGGAATGATCATAGTCAAGAATGACCACTGCCGAATTTCAACATATAGCATCTACTATTCCAACACAGCCCGGTATTTATAAATACTATGATTCGGCCGACCAGTTATTGTATGTAGGAAAAGCCAAACATCTTCGAAAAAGAGTGGGTTCTTATTTTTCTAAAACGTTTACCAGCTACAAAACACATGAGCTGGTACAACGGATTGCCCGTATTGAGTTCACCATTGTTAACTCGGAGCAAGATGCTTTTTTATTAGAAAACACATTGATCAAGCAATTTCAGCCGAGATTTAATATTAACCTGAAAGATGACAAGACCTATCCTTACATCGTTATAAAAAAAGAGCCCTTTCCCCGTGTCTATTTGACAAGAAACAAAATAGAAGATGGCTCTGAATATCTCGGCCCTTATACATCTGTAAAAAGAGTAAGGGAACTACTCATGTTCATTAAACAAACAATACAGCTTCGCAACTGTACGCTTAATCTCACTGAGTCGAATATCCAAAAAAAGAAATTTAAAGTTTGCCTGGAGTATCATTTAGGCAACTGTAAAGGACCTTGCGAAGGTTTTCAAAGCCTGGAAGATTATGATAAAAATATAGCACAATTAAAAAATCTTTTGCGGGGAAATCTTAGGCCTGTTATCCGGCATTTTAAAGAGGAGATGAAACAACAAGCAGTTTCTATGGAATTTGAAAAAGCTGAGCTGGTAAAAAAGAAAATTGATTACCTCGAAAATTACCAATCCCGTTCCGTAGTTGCCAATGCAAAAGCCGGCGACCTTGATGTTTTCTATATTTTAAAAGAGCTTGATACGGCCTGGGTCAATTACCTGATGGTAAGAAATGGAGCCATTATACAAACACAAACCAATAAAGTAGAAACACACCTGGATGAATCGGTGGAAGAAATTCTTAGTTTTTCTATAGCACAACTAAGAACCACCTTTAATAGTGATGCCACAGAAATTGTAGTTCCGTTTTCAATTGATTATCCGGAGGTGGAATTAAAAGTAACTGTTCCCACAGGTGGTGATAGAAAGAAGCTTTTGCAGCTTGCAGAAAAAAATGTGCAGCATTTTATTGACGAATTGAAGAACAAAGAACGGCTTCGCCTGGATGATAAAAACGCAGATAAGCTGCAACTTTTAACCCAGGTGCAAAAAGATTTGCAGCTACAGGAAATTCCTGTGCATATTGAGTGTTTCGACAATTCCAACTTCCAGGGAAGCTACCCGGTATCTGCCATGGTTTGTTTCAAAAATGGAATACCCAGCAAAAAAGATTACCGCCATTTTAATGTAAAAACGGTAGAAGGCATTAATGATTTTGCCACCATGAAGGAAGCTGTTTTTCGTCGCTATAAAAGGCTACAGGAAGAAATGCTGCCATTTCCTCAATTGGTGATAATAGACGGCGGAAAAGGCCAGTTAAGCGCCGCTATGGAAGCTATAGATGAATTAGGGGTAGGCGGAAGAACAACCTTAGTGGGGCTTGCTAAAAACGAAGAAGAAATATTCTTTGCCGGAGATAAAGAGTCGATAAAGCTTCCTTACAACAGCAGTAGTTTAAAGTTTATTCGCCGTATCCGGGATGAAGTGCATCGCTTCGGTATTACTTTTCACCGGGCAAAACGTAGCAAGGGTACTTTTAAGAATGAACTGGAAGATATACCGGGTATTGGAGCAACAACAGCCGACCAGTTATTGAAAGAATTTAGGTCTATTAAAAATATCAGAGAAATTATTAGAGAAGGAAAAGGGGAAATTGAAATGGGGAAAATAATTGGCATTTCAAAAGCCAAGATTGTAGTAAGCTACTTCAGTAAAAATTGATAGGGAGATTTTGAAAGCTATTAGCCTGTTGAAAGCTTGGGGATGGGCTTAAAAAAAAGTGGGGCCAGAATAGAAATTCAGCCCCGTTTTTAAAATCCAATATCCTATGAAAAACCGAGACGAAAATACGACAATTATCCAATTATCCTATAGGACTTTTACGATTTTCAAAAGTTTTTTATTGATTATTTACTAAATTGTTAGCCATTAAAAAAGCCCCTAAAAGGGGCTTTTTTAATATTAGTATATCTTCTTAATCTTTCAATTAGTATGACCATAGATCTTGTTCGAAATTGAAGATTTTTTCCTTCACATTATCACCTTCCAATAAAGCAAGAATCGGATCCTTAATGTATCCCCTTATTGTTTTGTTTGCGGAGTTATCCATTGTTGATTTAACAATATAGCTACTGAACATACGGCTTTCAAATAACTCTTCCCAAGTCATGCGGCTTTGCCCCATGTTTTTAGGATTATACACTTCTGCCTTTGCTAACATAGATCTTAAATCGGGGTAGTAAACCCAGAACATTACTGACGATCCTCTTTCTTTACCATTAGGAAAGAATAAAGTCTTTAACGGAGCAATACCCAGAATTCTTACAAACATTCTGCTTGATTCTCTATCAAATACCCATTCTTCTTTTATTCTCAATTTAACAACACTTTTAGCATCAAAGCTAGCTCTGGTAACTACATATCGTATAACCCTTGTAGGATCGTCTGGACTGGTTTGCGCTACAGTGTCGGCCGCACCAACTGTTAGTTGTTGTATTTCAGGCATGCTCATAGGAGTAGTAAATCTTTCGTCAGCAAAAGCTGTAACTTCTCCTGTATTTACTGCTTTTAAAAGCATATTAATAAATAACTGACTTCCATTATCGTCCTGTGCGTCATATCTGAAAGTTTGGTTCATTTTTTCCCTCAAATCCAATTCTCTCCAAACTTTCTCAGCAAATAAAGCATCATCCCAACGTAGATGCTCATAAGGCAAAGGAACCCTTTGATTAAGATTACCTTTTTCAAAAGCATTATCATTACGAAGAGATTTTTTTATAGCCGTATCAGACATCCCAGAAGAATCTATTACAATCGGAATATTTCCATACGGATTATATCCGGAAGGAGGCTGATTATTATTATTTTGCTGTTGTTGTGGATTGAGGGTATCCGCAGGATTGGTTGTTGGCTGTGTGCCCCCACCTGTTGTTCTTCTGCGTCCAGTTCTTTGTGCATCGGTAGATTGCACAACCAAAACTGTAAAAAACAGAATTAAACCAGCCTTAAGTTGTAGTGTTTTCATTTTCAACAATTATTTGATGTAATAAACAAGCCCTGGTATTTTACGAACTCTTCCATCGGGTCCTTGTGCTCTAATATTGTCAATCGTCACCATTTTTCCAGCAGAAAGATTTCTTATCATACCTAACGCTTTTGGGCTCCAAGTATTGCCTTGGCAAGGCGCTTCATCAACATCTCCATCAGCATTGTCAGCTGTAAGTGTAAAACTCACTACAGAATACTTAATATTTAAAGGAAAATCTTTGATATAAGCACCGACACCAGTTTGTGCTTTAAACTGACCAGCAGGCATATTTTCATTACTTGCCACGCCACCCACAGTAGCTACAGGGTCAGGAATTCCACGTACACGGAATGGAAAACTTGAAGTTTTACCATCTACAGTCACACTTACCCTACAGTCATCTGTTGGTGAATTAACTCTTGCAATGTATTTACCTGCACCAGTTTTGGTAAGACTTCCGCCGCCGCCAGATATTGATACTTGTACTTTATCATCGCCACCGCCACTTGCAGCTACAGTAAGTTTATTATCCCATCCAACATACAGCACATTCATTTCATCCAATGCAACTGAAGCTCCACTTGGTGAGCCAACAGTATACTCAACAGTTACATCCTTAAATTCTTCTTTACCTGTAGTTTGATTAAAATAACTAACTTTTACAGGTATGCTATGCGATCCAACACCTTCAGCCACAAATTCTTTCAAAGCAAATCCCTCATCTCCTAATGGAACAACAGTTCCACCAATTGTGATTGTAGGTCTTGCAGCTTTACTGTATGCACCAACACCTGCCTTAATTTCTATTTTCTGACCAGGCATTACATAGTTTGAACTCTGCCCAACTATTGCTGCGTATGAGTCAAATACTACATCAACTTCTCCTACTTTCTTATGACAAAAAGTAATTACATTGTTTTCAGAAGTTCTTACATCATTCTGAAACTTACTAAGTATACTTAAAGCACCAACAGTTGGCGACATATAGAAATAAGCTTCCTCCCAAGTCTTTTTCTTAGAAGTTTGAGATTTAGGGGCTGTAAGTTCTACCTGGAAATTGTTTGCAAATTCAGCTGCTATAGAAGAATCAACTCCCAGTACATTCTTCTTATAATCTGAAAGAATCTGGAATAATTGTTTTCCTTTCCCTTCTTTAACTAAGATCCGTGTGGTCGCATTCTGATCATCTTCCTTTAATTTTCCGCCAGAAGAAGAAGCTGCAATTAATTCTTTTCTAAGGTTATCAATAAATGCATACGCCTTAGCTGCTTCCTTACTTACTGCTTCAGCTTTAGGGTGCCAGATATTGGCTCTTTCAGCGGTTGATGGATCATTTTTTTTATCTGCAAGTGATTTTAATATCTGAGTAGATGAGGCATTAACTGCCGTATTAGTTTTTATCAAACTCTCATCTATTGTTTTAAAGGCATTGAGGATCTCAGCCGAGATATTAATCGCCAACAGGGCGGTTAATACCAGGTACATGATATTGATCATCTTCTGCCGGGGCTCTTTAGGTAAAGCCATGACTATTTACGTTTAATTTGATTGGTAATGATGACTTGTCTTTCAATTTCCGGTACTTGTCTTACTGCACCGGAACGGAATATAAACGAACAGGGTTCAGCTTAATTAGCTGCGGCCCTGCATGGCTGTTAACATATTTCCATAGATACCGTTCAGGCGGCCCAGGTTGGTAGCCAGGTTGCCGATTTGATCCTGAACTTTTTTAGCATCTTCAGCACTGTTCAGCATAGAATTAGATGTTTCAGCCAATTTACCATAGAATGCATTTAATGCTTTCAGGTGGTTGTTGCTTTCCTGTAACTCTAATTCGTAAATAGTGTTTAATGATGACAAGTTCTTAGTCAATACTTGTATTTGATCATGGAATACTTTAGCACCTTCAGTAGCCTGGTTAAAGGCACCTACAGAAGAAGCGGCAGTAGTATAAGCATCTTTTACTTTTTCCAATTGGCCTGTAACCTCTCTGGTTTTTGCAGTAAAATCTGTTGTAGCACTAATAGTATCACCGATACCATTCATACCTGTTACAGTTGTATTTAATTGTTTGAAGCCATCGCCCAAACGTTTCATGGTATCTGGAGTTATATCTGCTTCAGTTAGCATTTTGTCCATTGCACCAAAAGTAGCTCTTGACTTTGCACCAGCAACTGAAAACTGCTCTTCATCATGAGAAGCGTCTTTTACTGCAGGATATACAAGATAGAGAATACCGTACACGGCAAAAATGATGGCTTCGGTAGTAAGACCTATCCACAACCAGGTATCTGCATCGGGTTGGTGGGTGATTTTTCTGAGTGCTCCCCAGATAACAAGGGCCGCACCAAAAGATACGAATACGTCTACGTACTTACTTACTTTGGATGGGATAGCTGCTGCCATAATTGGATTTTTTAAGAGGTTTTAGGTGAATTTTAATTAAGAGAGAAAGAAGAGAGGACAGGTTCGTTTTACTGTCCTCTCAAGATTTTTATATCGTAGTTGAAAATATTAATTTATTAACGGCGACCTTTTGTTGGTGCTGCAGGTAAGTCAATCACACAACGGAAGCCCACATAAGATTTGGTTGAATCCTGGTACTCGTAAGTGCTGGTTCCTGTTTGCAGATAATAGCCCACATCTTTCCAGCTACCACCACGGATTATTTTACGCTTCATCAAAGGAGGATCATCGTCTTTAGCATTCCAGCGAACATCAGGGTTCATATCATGCTGAAAATTGTTACGTCCTTCATAATAGATAGATGAAGTCCACTCGGCTACATTGCCACTCATGCAATACAAACCATAATCATTAGGCCAGTAAGCATCGGCACGAACAGTGTAGAAACCACCATCTTCAGGATAGTTACCACGGCCGGGTTTAAAGTTGGCCATTAAACATCCTTTTTTGTTACGGAGATAATAGTTACCCCAAGGGAACATTGATTGAGAACGACCGCCACGGGCTGCATATTCCCATTGTGCTTCTGTTGGCAAACGGAAATCTGATTCCTGTGTTCTTTTTTTAGAATCTAAGTATGAATTAAGCAAATGGGTTCTCCACTCGCAAAATGCTGTTGCTTGTTTCCAGTTTACGCCAACTACAGGATAGTTGCCAAAAGCAGGGTGAGAGAAATAACGTTTCGTCATCGGCTCGTTGTAAGAATAAGCGAAGTCACGAATCCATGCCAATGTATCAGGATAGATAGCCACATCCTTCTTTATGATGAAAGCAGAACGGGGTTTACCTGCATTTTCTCTTTTTGCGTTTTCTTTTAAATCAAACACTTCAGAGTGAAATACTATTTTACTTGGGTCGATTTCTTTTTTACCAAAGATTCTATCATCCGGAGGAAGAATGATATCTGTGCTGCTAAGCTGCTCCATTACTTTTGGGTCGCCCCATTTCATGGTTTTCATTTTAGCCCAGTCCACATACTCATTACCATCAGCCCCTGCTTTTACATAACCCATTTTACGGGCTATTACAGAGTCACGAACCCACTGTACAAACTGGCGGTATTCATTGTTGGTAATTTCTGTGGCATCCATCCAGAATCCGCTGATAGAGACAGATCTGTTACGGGCACTAAATGCATAAGCAGGATCCTCATCGCTGGGACCCATATGGAAAGTTCCCTGAGGAACATATACCATACCCGGAGGCCTTGGCAGGGTGTACTTTCCCCCCGGAGCAACGCCATGTACTTGTCCATCATTAGGAAGGCTTCCGCCTTTGCTGTTCTTTTTCCCGAGTATTCCGCAACTGGCCAGTAAAACCATACAGGCGATTGCACTCAAGATGTAGTTAAGGTTTTTCATTTTCATACACTTAAAGGGTATTGGGCAAATATAATGTTAAATCAAAGCGTACTTTCCGACGTAAAAATTCAAACGATAGCCGGGTCTGCTTTATTGTATTAACTTAAAATTAATTACCCATTTTGGGGTCTGTTAATCAGGGATATAAGTTCTTTTGCAGAAAATACGGGATTAAGGCAAGTGTAACTACGGCAAAGGTAAATCGTAGTTCTTTCACCCCCGCTTTTTCCCGCAAGTAAAGGAAAGCCGGGAATAGGGCCGATTGATGCCATCAATACTTTATGAGGCAGATAATAATTAATGATTTCCTGTTGAATTACTTGAAAATTACCTCCAACCACTACAATTTCACTGGTACCAGTCACTATTTCCTGCAACAGGCTGCACCAAATGCCAAAAGAAGAAGGGTAACGGGTAATTGCATTTCCAAGGGAAGCTGCCATATTTAAGCTTCTTTGTTTCCACTCCGGAAGATCGAAAAAGATGGATAACTGATAAAGATTATAGGCCATCACTGCATTTCCGGATGGTACAGCTCCATCATATACCTCTTTTTTGCGGACGATAACATCAGTTTGGCTTTCGGAAGTAAAAAAGAAAAACCCCGTATCCTTTTCACTAAAATTTTCAATCGCAAAGCTGGTAATATTTTTTGCTTTAACTAGCCAGTTTGTATCCGCTGTTATTTCATGCAGATGAATTAATGCCTGAATGAGGTAAGCATAGTCATCTAAAAAAGCCGGGTACTTTGCAATGTCATTTTTCCAGGTGTGATAAAATTCGTTTTGCTTTTTTGCGGCAAAATGATTTAAAAGAAAATACATATTATCAATCGCCAGCTGCTTGTATCGTTCGTTGCCCGTTGCTGCAAAAGCCTTGCTGCAAGCCGAGTTCATCAAAGCATTCCACCCTAATAAAATTTTATCATCTAATAACGGACGTATTCTCCCAGTTCTTTTTTCTAAAAGCTTCTTTCTTCCATCAGCTAAAATTTTTTCAACTTCCGCAATTGAAATATTTTTTTCAGCAGCAAAAAAAGCTATTGGTTTCTTAACACGAAGAATATTTGTTTCCTCCCAACCTGCCTGTCCGGCAGGCAGGTTACCATGAGCAGTAATATCATAATACTCACAAAAGATGGCGGCATCTTTTCCCAACAATGCTCCTACTTCTTCCAAATTCCATACATAAAATTTTCCTTCTACTCCTTCGCTATCTGCATCTAATGCTGAATAGAACCCATTGCCTTGATGTAACAATTCCCTTTGTACAAATTCCAATGTTTCATCTATTACTTCTTTATAACGAAGCTTACCCGTTAATTGAAAAGCTTCACTTAACACTATTACCAGCAAGGCATTATCATAGAGCATTTTTTCAAAATGGGGTGCCAGCCATTCTGTATCGGTTGAGTATCGGGCAAAGCCACCGCCTGCCTGGTCGTAAATACCGCCTTCTATCATTTTATCGAGAGAGAGAATTGCTTGTTGTAATGCTTCTTGATTTTTGGTGATATGATGATACCGCAGTAAAAACTGTATTGAAAATGTTTGCGGAAACTTTGGTGCTTTTCCAAAACCGCCCCATTCTTTATCTGCCGATTTCATCAAATTCCGAAATGCTTCATCTAATTTTTCGGTAGTAAAAACTTCCGTTTCTGCTACCTTTTGCAATCCAAATGAATTTGATTGAAATAGATGCTGAGTCAGATTTTCTGCCTGTGCATCTATTTCATGTCGCCTCTCCCCAAAAGCTTGCGTTACACTTAGCAACGTATCTTGCCAGGAAGGACGATTGAATGCTTTCTGAGGCGGGAAATAGGTTCCGCCATAAAATGGCTTTGCATCCGGTGTTAAAAAAACATTCAATGGCCATCCGCCACTACCCGTCATTGCCTGTACCGCATCCATATAAATATGATCTAGGTCTGGCCGCTCCTCCCTGTCAATTTTTATATTGATAAAATTTTCATTCATCATGTGTGCGGTGGCCTCATCTTCGAAACTTTCTCTTTCCATTACATGACACCAATGACAAGATGCATATCCAATGCTAACAAGAATTGGCTTGTTTTCTTTTTTTGCTTTGTCGAGTGCCTCATCGCCCCATGGAAACCAATTGACCGGGTTATGTGCATGCTGTAGTAAATAAGGGCTTGTTTCATGTATAAGTTGATTGCTATGTTTCATCTGTCTATTATAAGTTGCTGCTAAGTTCGTATAAAAGAAAAAGGACACCGAATTGGCGTCCTTCTCAATTATTTAAAGTGAAATTTTTATTTTTTCTTCATTGTTGCGGCTAAAAATTGCTCCAATGCAGCCACCATACTTGGGGCTTGTGGAAGCGGTGCTTTTATTTCCAGTTTAAGACCTGCATCTTCAATTGCTTTAGACGTGTTATTGCCAAATGCACCTAACACAGTTCCGTTTTGTTTGTACTTGGGAACATTATCAAAAAGACTCTTTACTCCACTCGGTGTAAAAAAGCAAATAACATCATATTCATTCTTCGTCAATACTTCCTTTACATCACTGCTTACGCTTCTGTACATAAATGCCAATACAAATTCACAATTATTCGCTTTAAGCCAGTTTACTATTTCATTATCCTGCTGATTTTCTGAACATACATACAGGAACTTCTCATTAGCCTTATGCTTATTAATTACATCAAACATGCTTTTATTAGTACCATCGGCACCATAAAATACTTTCCGCTTTCTGTAAAGGATAAATTTTTGAAGATATAAGGCAACTGCTTCAGTGATGCAGAAATATTTGGTGTCTTGCGATACGCTTACTTTCATCTCTTCGCAAGTGCGGAAAAAATGATCAATGGCGTTTCTGCTCGTAAAAACAACACCTGTATAGTTCTGAATTTCAATCTTTTGTTTACGAAAGTCCCGGGCAGGAATACCCTCCAGGCGTATAAAAGGATGAAAGTCCAGATCCACACTATATTTCCTGGACAGCTCAAAGTACGGAGACTTTTCACTCTCCGGCCTTGGTTGGGTAATCAGGATTTTTTGTATTGCTTTGGCCTGAACGTCGGCCTTTTTAACCCCATTTTTAATCATGTTCTGTTCAGCTAAAGTTGAGTGCAAAGGTAGGAACTTCTACTTAAAATATACTAACAACGCCTTGTAAATCAGCAAAAGAGGCGCTATCTCAAAAGCACAGAGGTACAAAAAGAAATGAAAGGGGTTGACTTTGACCTGATTACGAACAGATGCATAAGTCAAAATAAATCGGTATAAAATCAGTCCCGACACCAGGCACCATGAAAGTACAAGGCCTGCCGTGTAAATATTGCCAACGCTAAATGCCAATATGGCGATAAATGGCAGTAACATAATACCAATCATTTTATTGATGATAAAGACAATGAAGATATATGCATTGGCGGCCTCCTCTGCATTGAAAACCCAGCCTGCTACTTTAAGAAATAAAAATTTTACAAAATAGGCTGCCGATAATCCAATACAACAGTAAAAGAACAGTAACCAGAAGTTCTGTACCGGGTTAATATTATAGTGGCTGAATAAAAGGCTAATATATAATCCAGTACTTAATATGTAAAATGCATTGAGCAAGAGTGAAGGCAATGGCGTTTGCATTAACTGCTCCCTTATTTGTCTTTGTTTTAGTGTGGTTCTGAAAAAAAGACGAAATAAGTCGCTGAAATACTTTGGAAAAATTTGGCGAAGCACTGCGAAAATGAACAATAGCAAGAGAATGAAATAGAAAAGAGATTCTTTACTTGTTATCTTTCGAATATCCCCTTCTTCATTTTTTATAACAGTAGTACCAAAACCAAAATAAGGGTGTCGCTTTAATACTTGCCAGCTAAAGCCAGGGGTAGTAACTAGATCATGTGGCCAGTTGGCATCTTCTTTTGGTCTTCTTGATACTGAATCTTTCTTTTCTATTACCGGCAAGGAAGGTTTTAGAATGGTACTATCTACTACGATCAACGTATCTGCTTCAAGGGTAGAATCCGGTGCTGTTTGAGCCGGGCTACTTGCAGCAAGTAGCAATAAATAAGAAACTAAAAAGAATACCTTGTTCAAAAGTGAAATTTGTTTTGCAAAAGTATTGAAGGAGAAATGACTCGGTGCAGGATTTTAAAAATAGTTTACAAAGCCGAAATGAATTTTTGATTGACGCAGGTTTAACTCTGTATCGTTTCTTTTACCAACCGCCCAGGCGAGGTTAAAAACACCAGCTTTGGTTTCAAAAGCAAGACCAAGGCCTGTTCCGAAATAAGTGTAATTGACCTTTACATTCTTACTATTGTTTCTCCCCCAACCACCATCAGCCAGGGCATAAAAGAAAGAATTTTGACCAACCAGGTACCGAAACTCAAGGGTTGCTATGGCGAAATGTGATAAGTATTGACTTTCCTCATCGAACCCACGAAGCAATTTGTAGCCGCCAATTTGAAAAAGTTCATTCCTGAAAATATTTCCGCTCTGAAAAGCTCCTGCATTAATAGCCGTTTTTACAGTGCTGCGTTGGTTTGCTAATGGAAAATACTTGGCCAGCGTTGCTCTTGCCCTTAATTGGTAAGATTTTAATTTGATAGTATCATAGAGTTTATCAAAATCGAATGATGGATCGCCGGGATCTTTTAGCGTAACGATCTCGTTATTCTTTTTTATTGTTTTTGTTCCAATGGATGTGATGATCCGAAACTCATTTCCTTTCTTTGGATTGAAGCGGTAATCAGTAGTATTTAATTCATAATCTACTCCAACATTAAATGAACTTACATCTCCTACTTCCGGCAACTGCCTTGTTTGAATGATCTGTGCCGGATTAATAGAACCAGAGCTGATAAACGTTTGCTGCCGCTGTATAAACAATTTGCCTGACTGGTTTGCATTCAATGTGTATTGAGCTCCCAATTGAAGATTGATGTTGACGAAGCTGCTGTCTTTACGAAGAATATCAAATGTAAAATCTAGTCCAACAGGTGAATGAAAAAGGTAAGGATATTGAAACAATAAATTTAACCGGGGCGATTTAACCTGTATTTGCTGCCAGTTAACACCAATTGTTTCTCCAGAGCCTAAAGCATTCTTCAATAAAATATTTGCTTCACCGGTGAGCAATAATTTTTTACTCGATAGCTGGTCATTATTCGGCAAAAAGCCTACTAATACATTTACCTGGCTGCTCTTTTTTTGTTTCAGGTATAAATTTACTACCGATCCTGTACCCAACATCGTTAGGTTGGCCGGTTGTTCTTCTTCAACGTAAGTCAACTCCCTTATTTTTTTACTGATACCGAGCAATTTTTGTTTATTGTAAATACTGCTATTCGGTATATCAAGATACCGTTGCAAATAATCGCCGGAAATTTTAGCATTGCCATATACCCGGATACTGTCAATCTTATACAGTGGCCCCTTTACTACTTTGAGAAGAGCAAAGACCTTTTCAGCTTCAAGTTGTAAACTATCTAAGTAAACTTTTGCAAAGGGGTAACCGGTATTTTCTAATTGCGTTAAAAATCTATCCTGCCAGAGTTGTACTTGTGTAAAATCCATAGGCTTATCGGCAAAAAGTTTCTCCCGCCAACCGACTGCATTTAATAAATCAGGTGCTACAGATCTTGCATCTAACTGTGCCCAGCGATACTGCTCGCCTACAAATAAAACCATGTAGGCAGATAAAGAATCAATTTTCAAACTATCTATCGAATTGGTTACATATCCTTTGGATTGAAGTTGGGATGGTAGCTGATTAACATACTCCAAACAGGCATTGCGGTTTGCAAAAGTTGTTTGTAAACCCAGTTGAGTTGAAATAAATGCGGCATCCTTATCTACAAATCGGATAGAAAGCTGATAATTGCCAGCTTGCGGGTCAGAAAAATTTTGTGCGGATAGATAAATAACCGGCAACAAAAAAACTAGAACCGATATTTGTAGTCTGAATAGTAACATGTGGCTTTTCACCGGGATATTCAGCTAAATTATTCATTAAATCTCAAATTAACTTGGCCGGTATTTATATTCATATACCTTTTTGTAAACAAAGTTGTCATTATTGCAACTTTCATTTTGCCACATCCCTGCATTATAAGAACGAATTGATAGCGGCTTTATTGAAAGAAATACCCTTGCAAAAAAACTACCTGGGCGAAGAAGTAGTAGAAACTATTTATTTCGGCGGTGGCACTCCCAGCCTTTGTACTAAAGAAGAAATTGAAACCATAATTGCTGCAATTCGTTCAACATTTATTGTAGCAAAAGAAGCAGAAATTACACTGGAAGCAAACCCGGATGATATTACCGAGGAAAAATTAATTGAATGGAAAGCTGTTGGCATAACCCGGTTAAGTATTGGCATTCAAAGTTTCTTTGAAGAAGACCTGCAATGGATGAACAGGGCACATAATGCAGCACAGGCCATCAACAATTTAAAACTGGCATTGCAGTATTTTGAAAACATAAGTATAGACCTGATATATGGCACACCGCAGCTCACCAATGAAAAATGGAAAAAGAATGTTGATACCGCTATTGCTTTAAACATTCCGCATCTTTCCTGCTATGCATTAACTGTAGAACCGAAGACACCGTTGGATAAGATGATACAGCAGCATAAAAGCTTACCTGTAAATCCCGATAAACAATCAGAGCAATTTTTATTACTGATGCAATGGCTGGAAGATGCCGGCTATGAGCATTATGAAATTTCCAATTTTGCAAAGCTTGCCTGTCCGACAGGCAGGCCGGGTTGGCGCAGCCGACATAACTCTTCCTATTGGCAGGGAAGTCACTATTTAGGACTTGGCCCATCCGCCCATTCATTTAATGGAAAAGAACGGCAATGGAATATTGCTAATAATACTATCTATATTGATACGATAAATAAAGGTATCATTCCGCTTGAAAAAGAAGTGCTGACAGAAACGCAGCAGCTCAATGAATACATTATGACTTCATTACGAACAATGGAAGGAACAAAACTATCTATTACTGGAAATAGTTTGTTAGAGAGAAGTAAAAAATTTATTGACTCCGGATTAATGAAACTAGAAAACGATTCACTTACCCTTACCAAAGAGGGAAAATTACTGGCCGATGGGATTGCGGCTGATTTATTCTTTTAAGCTTTACTGATCCAGCCGATAATAATATTCAATAAACAACCTAACGCAACCAGAGATGTGAGGATGAAATTAAACCATTTGATAGGATGTGGTTTTGAGCTGCCTTCTTTTCTACTATCCTGCCATTTGCTAAAATCAAGTATGTTTAATACAATCAGCACAATGGCGGCAATCAAAAACAAAACCTGGAAAAACTGGATCATGGGGCATTATTTATTACCGGTGAAGTTAAATCAATAGTAAATATAATTATAGCAGAAATTCTTTGATTTTACGCCGATAGAATAGCGATTTTGAACAATGGAGCAGAGCGAATGCTGGGCAATTAAAGATAGCGTATCAGTATTATAATTTTTGATGATTATGTTTCCAGTAATTATATAATTGTTTTGCAACGAGGCACAGCACCATTATTAAAATGGCAGCTGGTACAAATCCATGGTACGAGAGTGGCATAAAATAAGTTTAAGGTTAATTTTAACTGTTCACCATTCACCACCTCAGACCAACACCTGTTCAATCCGTTTAAACCCTTCACCCGGTTTAACATTTTCCCACAATATTTTATAGATTGTCTCCGCTATCGGAATCGCAGCTCCTACCGATTGATTAATATGATAGATACATTTTGACGCATTATAACCTTCCGCCACCATGTTCATTTCCTTTTTTATATCCTGAATCGACTTTCCGTTGCCTATCATTTTACCAAATGCCCGGTTACGGCTATGTAGTGAATAACAGGTTACCAACAGATCACCAAGATATACGGATGCAGCATAGTTGGGGGTTTTACGATGGGTGATGGGATCTTCTTCGCCATCATGTTCACCAACCGTAATATGCTCCACTCCGAATTTTCGTAAAAAACCCGCCATCTCATCTGCCGCATTAGCAATGTAAACGCTTAAAAAATTGTCGCCATAATTTAAACCATGTGCTATACCAGCACCCAATGCATAAATATTTTTTAACACCGCTGCATATTGTACACCCAATATATCATGATTAACAATAGTGCTAATATAATTCGTAGTAAAATAAGAAGCCATTTCGGAGGCTGCAATAATATCAGTGCCGGAAAAAGTGAGGTATGATAGTTTCTCCTCTGCCACTTCTTCTGCATGACAGGGACCAAGCACAGCAAAATAATTTTCGAGTGGCACATTAAATTCCTTTTGCAAATAATAGTTCAGTAAAATGTTTTTCTCAGGAAGCAAGCCTTTTATGGCTGATATAATTTTTTTACCCTTCCAGTCTTCAGCAGTTAAAGAAGCCAAGCTTTCTTCTGCATAGGCTGAGGGAATAGCAATTACCAAAACATCCGACTTTGATATTACTTGTTTTAAATTGGCTGACATAGCAAGCAAAGAAGTGTTGAATGTTACTCCTTTTAAATAATTAGGATTGCTGCCATGATTTTGTATATGTTTGATGGTTTCGGTATTTCGTATCCACCAGTTAATAGCATGTTTATTATCCACCAGCATTTTTGCCAATGCTGTTGCCCAACTGCCGCTACCAATTATTCCGAAAGTCATTCGCTGTAACTAAAATTTTAAAATACTATAAAGAACCCTGGTATCATAAACTCTCAACTTCTCAACCCTAAACTTCTCAACTCTTACTCCTCAAACAACTTATCCTTCGCCACCACTTTCACTTTCATGCCATCTTTCAGGTTTTTACTAACTGCAGTATAAGGACCAATAACCACTTCTTCACCTTCATCTAACCCACTTACAATTTGTATATAGTTAATATCCTGAATGCCTGATTGTACGATCTTCTTTTTAACGGTGCCATCTTTTTGGAATACAAACACCACTTCTTCTAATTCATCAACGGCAGCCGTTCCCGCTACTATCTCTTCTTCATTTTTCTTTTCATCATTCCGCTTATCCTCCATACTCTTGTCACTTCCTTTTACTCTGGCATTTACCGCAACGATCGGAACCGACAATACATTTTCTACTCTTTTAGTTCTTATTTCGGCACTGGCATTCATACCGGGGCGAAAAGGGAATTTATTGACAGCAAGGTCTTTATAAGATGCAGAATCTAATTGTATGCGTACTTCATAATTGGTCACATCATTATTACTCATACCGGCCATTGCATTTTTGGTAGTACTGTTGGCAATTTTTGTAACTACACCTTTAAACTTTCTGTTATTATAGGCATCTACCGTTACATCGGCAGAATCTCCCACATTAATTTTTACAATATCATTTTCTCCCACTTCTGCTTTTACTTCCAGCAACGACATATCAGCCACCGTCATCATTTCTGTACCAATACTAAAACTGTTGCCGGTTACACTTTCTCCTTTTTTTATTTTAAGCGATAATATCACCCCATCAATAGGTGCTTCAATATTAATACGGTTATTGATCCTCGCCAGAATCTGTCCTTTCTTTACATGGTCTCCTTCCGCCACCCGTAATTCTGTTATTTGTCCCGAAAAATCCGGACTTACTTTAATTTCCGTTTCAGGATAAATTTTACCACTGGTGGAAACAGATTCAATGATCGTTCGCTTCACTGCTTTTTCTACGGCTACTTTTTCGGTGCTGTCGCCACTTCCTTTCATTTTCATAACAAGAAAGATAACAGCTAGGATGCCGACAATCAACAATATCCATTTCAATGACTTGCTCATAATAAAGAGAATTTATACTTCCAATCAATCCGGAACAAAAATAAATGAAATGCCCGCAAGGAGTTTAGGAAATGAAAGGTTTCCGCTAATTATATTTTGCCTAAAGCCTCCTCCAGGTCTTTAATAAGGTATTTCGGCTCTTCCAGCCCAACATACATGCGGATATAACTATGTTCCTTATTGGAAGGATCGAAATCTTCCTCTTTTAATCCGGCACATTTGGGAATGATCAGGCTTTCATGTCCGCCCCAGCTTACCGCCATCATTATATGTTGCAATGATTCGCAGAACTGAACGATCGTTTTCATTTCATCTGTTTTCAACGAAAAGGTAAAAAGTCCGCAAGCCCCTGTCATCTGCTGTTTAGCCAATTGATACTGTGGAAAAGATGCATCCCCCACAAAAATTACCGACTCCACTTTTGGATGTTGCTGCATAAAAGCAACTACTGCTGTTGTTGATTTTGTAATGCGTTCAATTCTTGCAGGTAATGTTCTTAATCCACGAATCAGCAACCAGGCATTGAAGGGTTGAATGCCACTTCCAATATTCAAATATTCACTATCGAATATTTTCTTCATCATAATCCTTGTACCGCTTAGCACACCGCCTAATGTATCACTATGACCACCTATATATTTAGTGGCTGTTTGCATGGCCATATCAATTCCCATTTCAATTGGTTTTTGATACAGCGGTGTACAATAACTATTATCTATTAAGGTCGTAATGTTCTTTGATATGGCAAATGCAGCTACTTCTTTTATTGGCTGAATGGCAAAGTCCCAGCTATTGGGTGATTCGAGATAATAAAATGTTGTGTTATCCTTTGTTGCATTCTGCCAGTTAGCAATTGTTGTTCCATCTATATATGTAACGGTTACTCCAAAGCGGGGTAAAATCACATCAAACATTTTTTGTACCCAGGTATAGGGCTTTGCGACAGATACAATATGATCGCCGGATTTTATATTAGCAAAAATGCCGGCAAAAATGGCTGCTGCCCCATTATTAAATACCAAACAATCTTCAGCACCATCCAATGCCGCTAATTTCTTTCTTAGAATATCAACGGTGGGATTTAAGCCACGGCTGTACAAATAACCACCCATTTCATCTTCAAAAGCTTTATGCAGATCAGCTACTTTTTTAAAAGTAAAATTGCTGGTCTGCATGATCGGTGGGGCCACCGCATTAAAATAATTTTCCCGGTCTTCCCCCAGTTCATTGATGATTTGTGAAATATCCATATCAGGAATTTGTTGGTGCTGCTGGTTTAACAGCTTTTACAATAAAATACAATCCGATAAACCCGGCCAAAACACCCAGGCCTATCAGGGATAATTTTGTTTCATTAATTAATAAGCTGATAGCAACAAAAGAATACGCAGCAATAAAAATGATTGGTAACAGCGGGTATAATTTCATACTGAAAATACCAGTGCCATCCAGGTGTTTTGTTCGTTTACGGATAATAAAAATACTTCCGGCAGAAAGCACCATTCCAAAGCAATCTAAAAAAATGGTAAAGCTCAACAGCGTATCAAATTCTTTTGCCCAGAATACGATAACAGCAGCCAAGCCTGCAAAAACAGTCAACGCTAATGTTAATGCGCCACGACTATTTCTTTTTTGAAAAGCAGCAGGCAATATTTTGTCTTCGCTCATGGCCACCATTACCCGTGGATTACTTAATAACAATACATTGATGTATGCCAGTACACTCAAAAATAGCAGCATCGATAAGATTCGTTCTGCATCTACTCCAAATATTTTAGACGCCATGATGGCGGCAATATTTTTACTCGTCTTTAATTCTTCGAAACCTATTACATGCACATACGCATAGTTAATAGTAAGGTATAAAGTAATAATAATGAAAATGCCCATGAAAATCCCCCGGGGAATATTTTTATTCGGCCTATCTACTTCTGATCCAAAATTGATAGTTTGCTGGTAACCGCCATAGGTAAAACTTACTGCAACAAGTCCAATTCCAAATGCTTTAATGTATTCCATAAAGCCCGGATCGATAGAAGAAGTAATTAATGAAGATGAACTTGCAGCATTACCAGATGTAAAAAACAAGGGTGTAATTAATAATAACACCAACCCGATCTTAATTACGGTAAGTACCGTTTGTGTTTTTGCACTCAACCGGAGCCCCAGCATATTAATGCCATAAAAAATAACAATAGCTGCTAAAGCGATGGATATATGAACGGTTTGAATATAATCCGCATCTTTTGCACTGGGAATAATAACACTGGTGATATATTCACTACCTACTAAAGCTACTGCTGCACCAGATGCTGCATTACTTACTAAAATGATACAATTGATTCCAAAAGCAATGGATGGATGATACGCATAAGAGAATACTTTATAATAACCACCCATCACAGGAAGACGGGAACCAATTTCAGCATAGGTAAGAGCACCACAAAGTGCTACCAAACCACCGGCAAACCAGGCAATAAAAAAGATAACAGGTGTGGGTGAAGCGGCTGCAACATTAGCTGGTGTACGAAAAATACCCATACCAATAACAAGACTCACCACAATCATAGTAAAGTCGAATAGACCGAGTTTATTCTTTGCTGTCATGGCTTGAAGATACTAAGAAAACAATCTAACTTGCTATGCCGTAGGCGGAGTAATTATGCAAAAAATTGTAATCCTTTTATATACATTATTCTTTAGCCTTACTTCTTTTTCACAACAGAAAGAAGCTGATTCATTACAAACCTTAGAGGAGGTTACGATAAGAGCATTTGAGCAAAACAGGAAAGCCAGGCTCACCAGTTCTACAGTAAAAATAATAGACCGGAATGTTGCAGACATGCAGAATAAAAATTCTTTTGTCCATGCGTTTAATACAATTACCGGAGTTCGGATGGAAGAAAGAAGTCCGGGTAGCTACCGGCTTAGTATCCGGGGCAGTTCGCTGCGTTCTCCGTTTGGCGTAAGAAATATAAAAGTGTACTGGAACGATATTCCAATTACCGATCCGGGGGGCAATACTTATTTTAATCAGTTTGCTCATAATAATTTTTCAAGTATTGAGATTTTTAAAGGCCCGGCTGGTAGTATGTATGGTGCCAGCACTGGCGGGTTAATACTGATAAATAATTTTGACCGTTGGCAACCCGGCACTTCCGTTGAATACAACACAGGTAGCTACAACTTGCAAACCATTTTAGCTGCTGCAAGATTTGGAAAGGGAGATAATAAAAATCAAATTACTTATGCGCATAATCAATCAGATGGTTATCGTTTACAAACAAAAATGCGACGAGATAATTTTTCATGGATATCACAATTAAAATTATCAGCAAAGCAACAACTTACTGCATCGGTATTATTCAGTGATATGTATTATCAAACACCGGGAGCTTTAACGCTGTCAGAGTTTGCTGCAAACCCCAGGGCAGCAAGACCGGCAGGCGGCGGCTTCCCATCAGCCGTAGATGCAAAGGCTGGTATTTATCAAAAAAATATTACAGCAGGATTTACCAATGTTTACAACGTCAATGCCTCGTTTAAAAACAGTACAACTCTATACGGAGCGTTTAGTCAAATAAAAAACCCGGCCATTCGTAACTATGAAAGAAGAAACGAACCCAGCTTTGGTGGAAGAACAGTTTTTAGTTACATAAAAAAATATGACCTGCAAAAAGAGTTGCAACTGGTTGCTGGCAGCGAATTACAACAAGGTTATTTTAACACACAGGTTGCGAAAAATAAGAATGGCAACCCCGACACCTTACAAACAAACGACGATATTAATTATACAACGTATAGTTTTTTTGTACAGGGAGATTATAGTATAAATAATGATTGGATCTTCAACGCTGGTATCAGTCTCAATAAAACTAAAGTTGATTTTACAAGACTGAGCTCTTACCCGGTAATGAAGCAGCGGCGCAGTTATCAAAATGAATTAGCACCAAGAATCTCGTTACGCAAAAAAATCACAGATGAGCTTTCAGTAAAAACAACTGTATCCAGAGGGTTTTCGCCACCTACCATGGCCGAATTACTTCCCTCAACAGGAGTTATCAGCACAGAATTGGAAGCTGAATATGGATGGAACTATGAACTAACAGTCTCCTGGTATAATTCCAAAAAAAGATTATTACTTGAAGCAACAGGTTTTTACTTCAAACTTAATAATGCATTGGTGCAACGCCGGGATATTGCTGGTGCAGACTTTTTTGTAAATGCAGGTGATGTAAAACAAAAAGGGCTTGAATTATTTGGAAGCTATTTTTTAATTGCCAAAAGCAAAAACCTTATTGATTATTTGAACCTGAAAGTCAATTATACCCTCAATCACTTTCGCTATGGCAGTTTTATAAAAGGCACGAATAATTTTTCTGGTAAAACTGTTCCTTCTGTGCCGGCTGCTACTTTTTCAACTACTGCTGACTTACAACTTAAGAATGGCTTCTACCTTAATCTCACCTGGTATTCAGCCTCCCGAATTTATTTGAATGATGCAAATACAGCTTCAGCAAATGCTTATCAACTGCTTGGCACTAAAATAGGTTGGAGTAAATCGATACAGAAGAAATATAAATTTGATTTTTTTACCGGTGCCGACAACTTACTTAATGAAACGTATAGCTTAGGCAATGATATTAATGCCACAGCCAACCGTTTTTACAATGCTGCACCAAAAAGAAACTACTATACTGGTATTTCTTTTCAGTGGATAAAGACAGCAAAAAAATAACGACAGCTAGTTAATATCGTACAACCGGGCAATCCAGCATATTCTTTTTACCGATTCTATAAATGGCACCAATTGAAATTGTTTGGTAATGATCTTTTTTGGCTGGATTAGCCGCCTGGCTAAACCCATCTAAGTAATCGGTAAAAGTTAAACGATAGGATGTTTCTGCATTAATAGCAATTCGTTGTGTAAGTCCATATCGTATTCCAACTCCCAATGGAATTACGGTTGTTAATCTAGGCAGAGTTTGTGCTGCATCCGCAGTAATACGGTCCGGCAAATCAGACCCATCACCAAAATAGGCTGCATTAAAATTGCTCCAGTCTCTTTTTATATTCACTAAACTTAATCCCGGCCCTCCAAATAGGTAGGGTGAAAATCCTCTGTCTGCATAGTTTGTTGCTAAAGGATTCCATACAAGTAATAGGGATAGCTCTGTAACTGGTGAACGAAAATTAAAATTTCGTTGTTTTCGAAATTCAGGATCATCATATATTCCATCATCACCTTTTAAACCACCAATAGCAATATTTGCCCGCACTAAAAAAGAACGGCTCATTATTTTACTTCCATGAACACTAATTCCGAAACGCATGGTTTCAAAAGAACCGAACCGGTTGGGTGTAAGATCGCCTTGGTAAATAAATCCTGCTGCCGCTATGCCAATTTCATACTTTGCCACATTAACCTGTGCTTGTAATGAAAAATGTGAAGAGGCTGCTATAATTATTGTTATTATAAATTTTAAGCTGTTGTGCATGGTATATGTTTTTTATCAGAAAATGATGAACATCTTCTGCGGGTATATAAATACAGCAGCTTTGGTAAAAAATAATACAGGAAAAGGTAAAGGGGAGAGATGGCCGTAATTACTCAACGTAAAAAATCAGCGTTAAGTACATTCATCTTTGTTAAAATACCAGGAAGGTTTTTAGAATTGCATCATGCGGTTGAATAATGTAAAGATTGACCGAATAAATACAGCAAAGTTTATTCCAATAAAAATAATTCTTGCATAGATTAAAATGCAATCACAAAACCAAATAAGAAATGCTGATACTTCGACAAGCTCAGTAGAACCTGCCTGTCGGCAGACAGGTTACAGAACGATGAATAGTGCGACCCCGAATTATTCGCTATCGCTCAACTCGGGGCAGGCGCAAAGAAGATGATCAGGGAACTAAAGCTGGATTCAAAATTTTCTCCACCATGTCTGTTGAAAACTCTTCTTCCAAAATATTTTATGCTACCTACATTTGCACAGATTTGGTTTTTTCGCCTCAGGCGAGAGATTAAAAGGGAAGTCAGTCAAAATCTGACGCTATCCCCGTAGCTGTAAGAAGCCTCCCCAAAGCCCCTCCAAAAGAGGAGCCTAAAGAGAGTAAAATTGTTGAAGAGATACCACTGTTTCGGCTCATCCGAATGGGAAGGTTTCAACAACGCTTTAGCCAGAAGACCTGCCACATCAAGTAAACCTGCCTTTGTTTAAAACTACGGCAGATAAACAACCT
This sequence comes from Bacteroidia bacterium Ga0077558, assembly GCA_001464625.1. Lineage (GTDB taxonomy): Bacteria > Bacteroidota > Bacteroidia > Chitinophagales > Chitinophagaceae > JJ008. Next base: position 31,802 of record LNFJ01000060.1, read on the forward strand.
GCCTACCGGCAGGCAGGCATTCAGCTTTCGGGTGAAAGGCATGAGATGTAAAAGTCGCAGGACATTTATATTTCTAACTCTTATTTTCTCGGAAGCAGTCACAACAAAAATTTCATTAAAAAATGAAAAAACAATTTTTTGTAGTGGCTGCTGTTATTATTGGCAGTCAGCTACAGGCGCAGAAAGACACCACTTCATTAGACGAAGTGGTTCTAACAGCAAACAAGTATCCTAAAAAACAAAGTGAAACGGGAAAAGTAATCTCCTTAATTAACCGGGAACAACTCGAAAAGAACGGAGGCAAAACATTAAGCGAACTGCTTAATACGGTTGTTGGCACCACTATGATCGGGGCAAACAATAATCCAGGCACCAACTTAACCGCTAGTATTCGTGGCGCATCGGCTGGTAATGTTCTAATTCTATTAGATGGCATACCGGTAAACGACCCTTCAGTTATAACCAATTATTTTGACTTGAATTTTATTAGCATTGACCAGATCGAAAGAATTGAAATATTAAAAGGAGGGCAATCAACTTTATATGGTTCTGATGCGGTGATGGGAGTTATAAATATTATTTCCAAAAAAGCAACGGCTTATAAAATAAATGTGAACGGGAATTTTACTGGTGGAAGTTATACTACATTAAAACAATCACTTGGTATTGGTGGCAGAAATAGTGCTATCGACTACTCTCTAAACTATACGCATCTTTCATCTGATGGATTCTCTACAGCAACTGATAAAAACAACGTAGGCAATTTTGATAAAGATAGTTACGGCCAGCATGTTGCAAACGGACGATTTGGTTTTGCCGCAGGCAAAAGAATAAAAATTAATTTATCTGGAACCTATAGTAATTACAATACAGAATTGGATGCTTCAGCATTTAATGATGAAAGAGATTATGCAGTAAAAAATATAAATAAACGAGCAGGACTGGGAGTAGTGTATACTTTTAACAAAGGAACGCTTCATGCCAATTATAATTTTAACCGGGCAGAAAGAGATTACCTGAACGACTCTTTACACAAGCCAAACCCCTTTTCTGTTTATCAAAAAAGTAATTATATCGGTCGCACACATTTTGCCGAATTGTACACTGCCTGGAAATTTACTAATTGGGAATTGTTGGTTGGTGGTGATTATAGATTTAATAATACAAATCAAACCTATTGGTCTACAGGATCATTTGGACCTTACAGTCCTGAGCCATTAATTGGTAAGATGAATCAAATAAGTCCTTACGCATCCGTAATCTATAATAAGAATGATTTTAACGTGGAGCTTGGCAGCCGTCTAAATTTTCATTCTGAATACGGAACGAATGTTACTTTTAGCTTCAACCCTTCCTATCTTATAAAAAACAAGGCGAAGATTTTTGCTAACCTTTACTCTTCCTTTAAAGCACCAACACTTTATCAATTATTTGATGCGTTTGCAGGCAATATTGACCTGACAGCAGAAAAAGGAATTGTTGGGGAAGTTGGTACTGAGCTATTATCTATCAAGTCGTTTAAAACAAGGATCGTCGGTTTTTATAGAAATACAAAAGATGCCATCGTTTATACATCAAACCCGTCAACATTTGAAAGCAAGTATTTAAATGCAGCAAAGCAAACTAATTATGGGGTAGAGATAGAAGCCAATTATACAATGGGCAAACTGAATATTGCTGCTAACTATACTTACACAAATGGTGAAACAACAGCTGCATTTGATGGAACAGGGGCTCCTTTAGCAAAAGATACTTCCTATTTTAATTTGTACCGAATTCCCAAACATGCTCTCAACCTAACAGCAGGTCTGCAAGTATCCGATGCTTTTTTTGTAAGTACACAAATTCATGCTGTAAGTAAACGAGAAGAATATGTATATGCAGGTGCCCCTGAAATATTAAAAGATTATACTACAATCGATGTATATGGTGAATATAAATTTGCCAAAAACGCAAAACTATTTCTTGACTTAAAAAATATCTCCAACAAGCTCTATTTTGATTTTTTGGGATACAATACCAGGAGATTCAACTTTACAACTGGTGTGAGCTTTCAATTGTAAAAATTCATTATGTGGCAGCATGAAACCAAATATTGCCCACGTTGTAAAAAGGCGTTTGAATGCAAGCCAGGAAGCATCACACAATGCCAATGTTTTGGCATAATAATGACTGCTGAGCAAAAAGCTTATTTAGAACTGCGATACAATGATTGTTTATGTCGCAATTGCCTGACGCAGTTGCAAAACGAAGTAGAGCTATTTAAAGAAAAGTTCATTTATCGGTAAATGCAATAAGGCGGTAACAGAATGTTGCCGCCTTATTGTTTAGCTTATACTACTTTTGTCAAAATGCTGCTATGAGTATCGACTTAAATAAATTGCTTACGGTAACTTTTACACTTTTTGCAGTAATAGATATTGTAGGCTCTGTTCCCATTTTAATTTCGCTGAAGCAAAAGATGGGCGGCATGAATGAGTTTAAGGCCACGTTGATTTCCGGTGCACTTATGATAATATTCATGTTTATAGGCGAAGCCTTTTTAGGAATTCTTGGATTAGACGTAGGATCATTTGCTGTAGGTGGCTCTATTGTAATTTTTATCCTGGGACTTGAAATGGTATTAGGGTTAGAGTTTTTTAAAAGTGAACAAAACATAAAGGCAGCAACAGTGGTGCCGATTGCATTTCCATTGATTGCCGGCTCGGGTACACTTACTACTATTATGTCGCTAAGAGGGGCTAACTATGGAGAAACAATTTTATTAATTGCCATACTTATTAATCTCATTATTGTTTACGCAGTGCTAAAATCATTGGGGCCAATTGCCAAACTACTCGGTCCGGCAGGTTTGATTGCAGTGAGAAAATTTTTTGGCGTAATATTGCTCGCCATTGCGGTGAAAATATTCGCTACCAATGCGCCGGGACTAATAAAATAGCTCCGATTTTTCTGGCCTCGTAGTACAATGGATAGTATAAGAGTTTCCGAAGCTCCAGATCCAAGTTCGATTCTTGGCGAGGCCACTTCCTGCATAAATTAACAAAAGCTGAGCAGGCAAGTTTAAACGAATTTCCTGGTGAATTATTAATTTGTATCTTTTGCCAGATGAAAAAAATTTATTCTTTTGTTTTTGTTGTTGCTGTGTTTTTCCAGCATGCCAATGCGCAACCGGATAAAATGTCTGTCAGTATTGACAGTGTTCTTGCTGTTAAATTCACTCCAGATGCCCCAGGAGCTTCTATTCTTGTAGCCAAAGGAGGTAAAATTGTTTATCGGAAAGCTGTTGGAAAAGCTGACATACAGTTAAACGTTTCTATGCAGCCGGAAATGATATTTCAGTTAGCATCCATCACCAAACAATTTACTGCCATTTCAATTCTACAATTAATGGAAGCTGGTAAACTGAAATTAACCGACAGTATTCAGCAATATTTACCAAACTATCCATCTGCCGCAGTTCCAATTACAATTGAGTATTTATTGGCACATGTATCAGGCATTCCTGATTATTTACAATTAAGTTATACTGCTCCCAATTTAGAACGTTGGGATTTTTCGCCAAATGAATTGATAGATAGTTTTAAGCATCGACCTTTGCAATTTACTCCTGGTACTGCTTATCGCTATAGTAATTCTGGTTACTATTTACTGGGCTATATTATTGAAAAAATTACAGGCACAAAGTATCAGGACTATGTACAAAAAAATATTATTACCCCTCTCGGACTTACCAATACAAAATTTGATGAAGGCAATAATATAATACCAGGCCGGGTGCAGGGTTACCAGGTTATTGATAAACAGCTGCTCCGGGCAGACTATTGGAGTCCATCCATTACTTATTCGGCTGGTGTATTGTTATCCAATACTGAAGATCTGTTTAAATGGAATGAAGCACTGAAAAGTTATAAAGTTGTAACTCAAGAAACATTGAAAAAAGCCTATACGCAATATAAACTACCAGATGGAACTGCTGTGAACTATGGTTATGGCTGGAGTATTAGCAATATTGATAGTGGTGTTTGTATATATCATGGCGGTGCGATGAATGGTTTTCTAACGCAGGAAAGCTATTTTCCGGATGAAGATATTTATATAGTAGTGCTTTGTAATTCTCAACAAGCCCCCAGAGATTATTTAGCTGGCACAATTGCTTCAATAGCAAGAGGGAAAACACCGTCCTCAACTCATAAACCCTCCGAAACACTACTTGCAAGTTATTTGGGCACTTATCAATTAGAGGGCAACAACAAACGGACTATTACAATTTTCCAGGAAAAAGGAATAGTGGGTATGAAAATTTCCGGGCAGCAACCTATTGCCATAACATTTGTAAGTGATACTCAATTTCAACTTCTTAATGTACTTGATGCAACAGGAATATTTGAATCAACTAACGGTAAAGTGGAGCGAATGATAATTAACCAGAATGGCAAATACATATGGCAAAAAATTAAATAAACAGGGTTGTTACTTCCCTGTAATTACTGTTTCAATGGCTTTTTTATTTTCTCCGATATATTTTCTATCTTACTCTTACAACAAAACCAACTAATATGCCAACTACATCTCACAAACCTTCCACGTTTCTTATATTCCCCTGGGGGCTACTTTCTATTGTGCTGGTACTCGGTTTAAATCTGACACTCAACAATGAATGGTTTAGCAAAAACTGGAGTTGGATCGCATTGGTACTGATCATTCCGGCAGCTATATTGGAAAATTTTAAAGTTGGATACTCTACCATGCGGATAATGTTTATGAAAGTCGTGTACTCACTTATTTCTTTTTTATTGGTAGGAATGGCTTTTGGTTCCGCACTAACAGGATATCATATTGAAAAATTTCAAAAAATTGAAGGGGTAAAAGTAATCAACCTTCCCTGGTATGTTTTATTAGCGTTGATGGTACTGTTGCTTATACAAGTAGCACAGTTATTTAGTATGCTTAAAGCCGTGAAAAGAGAATTTATGCAAATGGACCCAGACCAATAAATCTTACAGTTGTTTGATCGCCGCTTTTAAAAAAGGCCAGGTGGGCAACGACGAAATAATTTTCAACTCTTCTTGCAAAGAACTTTCATTATCTAAGAACCTCAGCACATGCCGGGGTTTATTTTTTTTAAAGAGTTGCGAAAATATTTTATCGCCGGGAAGTTTATTATAAAAGAGAATATGGAGTAGTGTATTGTCGTAAAACCGAAACCTCGCCGGCGTTGCAGGGAAATTACTCAATGATCTGTTGGTGCCTAAAAAGTCTACAATCTGTTTGGATTGTTTTTGTATAAACTGAAAAGTATATCCACTGGAAGCTTTAGTTTGTCCTCCTGCTGTTCCTATCATCCATGCATCTTGACCTTTGAAAGATAGCCTTTCGTTTGTCATTGGAATAATACCAAATTCCTCTTCTTTTATTACATAATCGTCAATTTTCAAAAATTCAGTTATGTAGTTTTTTAACTCTTTATCATACTCCTTATCCTCCAACAAGTTCTTCGTGAAAAGAGTGTATTCAATCAACGCTGAGGTATTGCTAAACGGAAGTACATACGCAAACGTAGTACCATGTAATTGATGTACCCGAAAGTCCATCATAGTAGCTTCTTCTGGATTAAAAGATGGTTTTGCTGTTTCAATTACCCAACCTTTAAAATGCTGCAATAATTTGACAGATCCCTTCTTTACCTCTGCTGGCTTATAAATAGAATTGAAAATTTGTGTTCCGGCATCTAATAATCTAAACTCTTTATCATCTATTTTCAAAATGATTGCTTCTTTCTCATACATCCATCCTTTCACATCCCCATATGCAACTTCCACATTGCTCTTTTGATTAATTTCACTAAAGCAATAGTTATAAAAATCAGTTCCACGAATCATTTTATATTGATAAGGGGCAATATCCAGCGGGGAAAAATAATCGTTACTAAAAAATGAAATATTATTCCATTTTTTAAAAACAATCTCATCAAAGAAACCATCGTCAGTTTCCCAAAAACACCAGGTTCGGTCATTTTTTGATTTAGTCTCTTTGTCTATTAGTAAGATTTTCTTGTCTGCAAGATTTTTATGGCGGAGTATCCGCATTAATAAACTAAGGCCCGCACAGCCGGCACCGCATATAATATAATCGTATGAGTTGGATCTAAGCAAGGAAAGATTTGAACGCTAAAGATAGGAACTAGAACAAGTAGTTAGTCAGCAGCTTCCGGAGCATATTCCACTTTTCGGTTGCCTGCCATCAATTTTTTATCCCGGCGAATTTTCTCCCAATATTTTTTATGGACATATAACATTCCGAAACTCTCTCCTTTATGTCTGTCTAAATGCTTATGGTGCATTTTATGTGCCCACCGGATAGTTCTTACATATGAATTATTACTTCTTGTAAACCATTTGAACCGCTGGTGAATAATCACATCATGCACTATAAAATAAGCAATGCCATAAGCCATAATGCCGAAGCCAATGGCCTGCATCCACCATACTTTATCAAAAGTGCCGAAATAAATCAGCAACATGCTTGGTATGGCGAATATGATAAAGAAAGCATCATTTTTTTCAAAAAATCCCGGCTCGGTCTGGTGATGATCTTTATGGAGATACCATAAAAATCCATGCATCACAAAACGATGTGTACACCATGTAATACCTTCCATTATGATAAAGGTTGCCAGCAAAACCAATATAAATCTTACAACATCCATCTTACTATATTTTAACCTGCCATTTTAATTTGATAATGTTCTGCCCACCACTTTTCAATTTCAGGAAAAGCTAAATGAAACC
>LNFJ01000061.1 GCA_001464625.1 Bacteroidia bacterium Ga0077558
ACAATTACCGACATTGAATAATCAATGTAGGCCGTCTTCATTTGCTCCTCAATATTAACGGGGATAATGCGGTTACTATCCTGTGTTTCTTGCGGCTCTAAATTGTCTTCCATTGGTGATTTTTCCTTCTTACTTTTTAAACGAATTGAACAAGAAAATGCCTTTTCTAAAGAGGCTTTTTCAAGGTTCGCAAATCTACCTTTTCTACACCTTAAAACCTGATAAATGCTATTGTTTTTTCACCCTTTTTTTTTAATTTATTGGGGATATTTTCTCTTGCTCCTACGCTTAATTTATAACAACCCTTTTGCAGATAACGGCACAAATTTTTCGTTAGTGAGCAGTGATCTTAATCTGGTAAATGAACAGCTATATTCTCCTTCGTAATAATAAGGAAACTGGTCCTTTTAGTTTAGAGGCCCTGCAGCAAATGGGGCTTAAGTCAACCGATCTTATTTGGGTAGAATGCCAGAGTATGAATTGGCGTCATCCCTATGAAATAACTGAATTAAAAGCATTGGTAGCTAATGATAGTAAACCAGTGCCAGACAATAGTATGGAACAACTTCATTTGGATGATTCCAAAACCAGTGAAATAACAGCTGCAGCATTAGGTGATAAAAAACTGGTATTTGTAGAGCCTCCTAAAGAAACGAAACCAATAAGTGAAAAAAAGAACAGCGTCGTACCAGATTCCGATTTAACGAACATCCAGAAATATGGCGGTGTTGCCGATTTTGAGACACCCAAAAATGAAATAGCTTGTTCTGAAACCCATCTAAAATACTCCCGGCCCTTAGATGAAATAAAAGAAATGTATGTAAAGAACCTGGAACAAAAAATGCGGTCAAAAAAAGGCATTTCTTTTGAGCTACTCAAAAAATACAGGCAGCCGGTAATTTATGTATGCCTGTTATTGACAGGCGCAGGAGTTGCCTTGTTTTTTAGGAACACGGATAATAAAAACGAAATTGTTTTACCACAAACTATTCAGCAATCTATTCCTTCACCCTCAAGCGAACCTATACAGGATGAGCCAACAGAAGTAGCAGCAATCCTACCCATAAAAACAGAAGAACAACAATTAACACCTGATGATGCTCAATTGAGTATTGCGAGTGAAAAAACAAAAGATCCATCCATAAAGAAAAATGCACCTAAGCAGCCAGACGATAATTTACCTTCCACACAATCCACAGAGAAATCTGAAAAAAATAATTCACCAGCAACTGAAAATACAAGGGCAAAGCCGGTAACTACTGAAATCATTTCTTCCAAACTAACTATACATGCTAATGATTATGTTGTTGGTTCCTTTGGAGGGATTCGTAACCTGGAGGTGACTTTGCAAAATAATTCAAGCTATTTATTGGATAAAGTAACAGTAACGGTAGATTACCTGAACCCCGAAGGGATTATTATAAAGACAGAGAATATTTATTTTCAATCGGTGCATGCCGGCGAAAAGGAAACAGTTCCGGTAAAAAAAAGCAAGCGGGGTGTAAAAATTCAGTAGTACCGCAGCCTTTTAATTTTTATTTTCCTCTTTTAAATCAAGTGCTTGTTCCTATTGCACTTAAGTATTTACACCCGTATTTTTTCAGCTTTTATTGATTATTTCGTACTAATTTTCCTGCTTCTCACAATAGTTTTTTTATGAAGACGATACTTTTATTTGGTGCGGGAAAATCGGCAACTGTTTTAATTGATTATTTATTGGATAATGCAGTTATTGAAAATTGGAAGGTGATGGTAGTTGATGCGAATCTTGAATTGGCACAATCCAAAACGGCTCATTCGCAAAAAGCAACGGCTGTTTCTTTTGATATTCTGGATGCAACAGAAAGAGGAAAATATATTCGCCAGGCCGATATAGTTATTTCATTGCTGCCGCCCACACTACACATTGAAGTGGCGAGAGATTGTGTAAAGTATCATCGAAATTTATTGACAGCCTCCTATGTGGATGATGATATAAAAAAATTGGAAGCTGAAATTGCAGGCAATAAACTTCTTGAGAATTATTGATGAGATACATCAAAAGGATGGAGTTATAACTTCCTTTAAATCTCATTGTGGTGGATTGGTGGCACCGGAGAGTGATGATAATCCGTGGCATTATAAGATCAGTTGGAACCCCCGCAATATCATCATGGCGGGTAAAGCCGGTGCACATTATAGAGAAGATGGAGAAGAAAAGAAAATCCCTTATAACGAACTATTTACTGGGGAACATTTAGTGGAGATACCTGAAATTGGTTTGTTAAGTTGGTATGCAAACCGTGACTCATTAAGCTATACTTCACTGTATGGATTAGAAGATACAAAAACATTTATCCGGACTACATTGCGCCATGCTGATTTTATGTACGGATGGAAAAATATTATTGACCTAAAGCTTACAGATGAATCGCCGCAGTATGATACGGATGGAAAAACGTTGTACCAGGTTTTTAAAGAGCATATGGATAAGAATGGATTTGGTGAATGGCTGGAAGAAAAATTGAATGAACGGTTTGCGGAAACCAAAAGCATGATGGAAAATTTAATGAAGCTGGTAGAAGCAGAGCAAGAAGCTAAAGAAGAAGGTGAGGATATTCCGGAAGCGTTTATGGCGGCTGATGAAAATGGAAATATTGAAGAAATTGGAGTGGATGATGTAAAAAATAAAGCGGCAGCTTTTGTAGCACAAAAAATGCATGAAGCAAACCTTACACTAAAGCAATTATTCTTTTTAGGACTTGATGACCAGGATACATTTGTTAATAAAGGTATGTGCAGCCCGGCAGATATTTTGCAGTTTGCGGTGGAAAGGAAATTAAGTCTGCGGCCTTATGATAAGGATATGATTGTGATGTTGCATGAGATAGAGTACCGAGTCGGAAACCAGGTGTCGGGAATAAAGAGCTCTTTAGTAGTGAAAGGAGAAAATAGTCTTCGGACTGCCATGGCGAAAACAGTTGGTTTGCCATTGGGTATTGCCGCAAAGTTGATTTTGAATGGCACGATAAAATTGACTGGCTTACACATTCCGACGGGTAAAGAAATATATGACCCAGTTCTAAAAGAATTAGAACAACAAGGAGTACGGTTTAACGAAAAAACATTTTACTTATAGTGAAATACCTGCATTAATCAAGTAGAAGTTTTTTTAACACCTCTACTCCTACAGTTGCTGGTTTTTCAATTACAGTCAAGTTTTTCATTGGTGATATGTAAGGTATTTTTTTATCAATGATATATTTCGGTGTATCAAAAGTTACATAGTTAAGTAAGCCTGCTGCAGGATATACTACTAATGAAGTTCCTACTACAACAAAAATATCTGCCGCATAAACTATCGGAATAGCCTCTTCCATTTTTGGTACTGGCTCTTCAAACCAAACTATATAAGGACGAAGTTGTGCGCCGTCGCTTCCTGTATCACCCAAATTTATATCGCCTTTTATTTCTGAAACCAATGTTTCATCTCTTTCGCTACGCATTTTAAATATTTCGCCATGCAGGTGTATCACATTGGTAGAGCCTGCTCTTTCATGCAAATCATCGATGTTTTGGGTGATGATGGTGACGTTAAAATATTTTTCCAATTCTGCCAGCCCGATATGTGCAGCATTGGGAATGGCATCAGCAACATTCTTTCTTCTTTCATTATAAAACTTCAGCACCAGTTCTGGATTTTTACGCCATGCACCCGGTGTGGCTACATCTATTACATTATATCCTTCCCACAATCCATCGCTATCCCGGAATGTTCGTAAACCACTTTCAGCACTGATGCCTGCACCACTTAAAACAACCAGCTTTTGTTTAACCATTCCCAAATTTAAACCAGAATATTTTATCCGGCTTGTTTGGGTTTTGCAAGTTTAAATTTCTTGTACACCAAAAAGAGACAGAACCCAAGTAAATATAAAGGCCACACCGATACAAGGCCGACGAACAAATCGCAAATCCAGCTCCATCCATTTTTAAATGATTGGGAAATTTTTACTCCGAATGAAGGACTGCTATCATCTTTAGCAGATGAATTTAATACCTGGTAATAAGTAAGATTAATGGTACTAAAAGATGAAGAATGACCAAGGTATTCTGTCCTTGTTGCAGCAGATTCGATTTGTTCTTGTATCCCGTTTATTTCTGATTGTACATTCAAGACTTCTTCCATGTTTTTTGCCTGACCAAGCAAATCCATGTAGCGTTGCCTAATCCGTTTCTTAGCTTCTATTCTTGATTTAGTATCAATAATTTCTGTAGTCACATCCTGCGACGAAACTTTTCTTTCGTTTATTTTTTCAACACCGGTAGTGAGTAACGTTATTGCATTATCAAATTGATTAACTGGAACTTTGATGGTGATAGTGTTTTCAATTTTATAGTCAGATTCAGTTTGTTCTTCCTGCGCAACATATCCACCAAGGCCTTTTACTTTTTCTCTGAAATCTGAGTAATAAAAGGTGTAATCTTTGACTTCAAAATTCAATGTAGCAGTTTTTATAATTTTCTTATCCCAGTCTGGCTTTTGAGTTGGTTGTGACTGCTGCTGTTTCTTTTTATCTTCTGCTGGCTCATCGGATTTGTATCCGATTGTATCAGCAATAAATTCCTCTAGTTCGTATTTTTGATCCGCAGATGCTGCAGGAATATCAGCCTCTTCTAATTTCATCTCCATTACTTTTTCCTTGTCGGAACAGGCAATAAAAAGCAGCATAGCTGCCAGAGCAGCGATTATAATTTTCATGGTTATACTTTTTGTTTGGAACTTTAGATTCAGAAATTTTCTTTTTACACAAATAAAATTTGCCGGGAAATAATTCATAGTGTTACTTCCCGGGCAAATAATTACTTCGCTTTGATAAACAAAGCAGTAGTACTGTCTTTAGATTGTAGTTGCAAACTGTCTTTAGTTAGCTGTACAACTGAGTAAGTTTTCCCGATTGAATCAGCAATACTTTCTTTCCATACCAATTCTTTGGTATTGCTCCATTCGTAATGCGAAGTGTCTGCAATTGCAGAATCATTGAGGGAACGAAGAACGGCTCCTGTTTGCTGAAACTCGTAGTAGTAAATGGGTTGTGCGGAATCACGAACTGTTTGTTCTGCTACTGCTTTCCATTTACCAACAAGCATTTCTTTGTTGATGGTTGTCGCTGTTGGTTCGTTCTTTTTTTTGTTGAGTAAAAAGAAAACTCCTGCTCCGGCCGCTACAATGAGCAGCCCGATGAATAGTTTGTTCATGGCTATACTTTTTTATTTGAAAAATGTGAGAATCAGATATTGATACCACAACACATAAAAAAGTAACCCTTCCTGATTTGTTAAATGAAAATTAGTAGTTAAGCAAATTTGGAAACCAAATACCTCTTTCAGTAATAACTCCCATATTTGGGATTATATGATTTTGGTCTAAATCTTCAGATTTAATTCCTTCAATTATTTTTTTGGCGTTTGGCATTTCGTCTTTTTGAAATACTTTATGCTTTAAGAGAGAGATTGCGTCATCAAAAGAATAAGCGGAAACTCCGTACTGCATTGCTAAGGTTTCTCCAAATTCTATACAATAAGCTGTCAATAATTTATTCATAAAAAAGTTGAATTATTTCTCTCCAGCTAGTTCCATGACTACACTCCATTCTTCTTCCATAACAGGTTGCACTGATAGGCGGCCTAACCTTACCAGGGCCATATTGGCAAGTCGTTTATCTTTTTTTATTGTTTCTAATGTAACAGGAGTTTTAATTTTTCGTATGGGCTTTAAATCAACAGCCACCCAGCGTTCATCAGTAGTAGTAGGATCCTGGTACGCTTCCTTTATAACTTTAGCAATACCAACAATGTTGGTTCCTTCATTACTATGATAAAATAAAACCTCGTCCCCTTTTTTCATAGCCCGGAGATGAAGACGGGCTGCATAATTTCTTACACCGCTCCAACAAGTTTGTTTTTCCTTTACAAAGTCGTCCCAGCTATAGGTGGTGGGTTCAGATTTTGCGAGCCAGTTTGCCATAATTGAAAAATTTACTCTACAATTTTAATACTAGAAAGTTCAAATTTACTGGTTCATAGTTAAGAAAATATTTTCTTCTTAAAAAATCTAAAAGCATTTCAACAGTCGTATCTGTTTTGCTAAGTAATTATTTATTTTATTAATACTATTAAAACTTAACGTATGAAATCAATCGGATTGCTGCTTGCTGCGGCATTTGTATTCAATGCATCTTTTGCACAAATGGCAGAAAAAACTGTTGATGTTGGTGGTGCTGCTATGTATCCTTCAAAAAATATTGTGGAAAATGCGGTAAATTCAAAAGATCACACAACATTAGTTGCAGCTGTTAAAGCTGCAGGACTTGTGGAAACATTAATGAGTGCTGGCCCTTTTACCGTGTTTGCACCTACCAATGCTGCCTTTGGATTATTACCAGCCGGAACAGTGGAAACATTAGTAAAACCAGAGAACAAAGCAAAATTGACCAGCATTCTTACTTACCATGTTGTAGCAGGAAAGCTTGATGCTGGTGTATTAAAAGAAAAAATTAAAGAAGGAAAAGGTTCCGCCGAACTAACTACAGTAGCAGGTGGTAAACTTTGGGTGATGAAAAAAGATGGAAAACTATGGTTGAAAGATGAAAATGGTGGTATGGCAGAAATAACTATTAAAGATGTGTACCAGAGCAATGGAGTGATACATGTAATTGACCATGTGGTGCTTCCTAAATAAGCAATTGAAGATCAAAAACTCCTGCTAATGGCAGGAGTTTTTGATGAATGAAATCTGGCAATAAATATTTCACGTAAATGAGTTGAACCCCGTTGATGAAATCCAATACCAGTGAAAAAATAATCCGGTACACAACATCTAGTTGAGGGGCAATTTACCGGTGTTCTTCGGAGCACCGGTTTTATTTTATTTGTTGCACTATGGAAACCTGTTTTGTAATTACCAACCACTCGCCAACACATCAGCCAAGTGCATTGTTTGCAATTTGTATCCTTTGTGTTTTATATATCCTTGGAGGTGCATTAAGCAGGAATGGTCGGTTGAGATAAGATATTCAGCACCGGTGGCTAATGCATTCTCCACTTTTTGTTCGCCCATACCAATTGAAATAGCTTCAAACTTTACAGCGAAAGTACCACCAAAACCACAACAGGTTTCAACATCGTTCATCTCTGCTATTTCTAGTCCTTTTACTTTAGACAAAAGTTTGCGAGGCTCTTTTTTTATTTTACACTCTCTGAGTGCTGCGCAGCTATCATGATAAGTAGCTTTGCCTTTTAGGGTTGCTCCTAGATCATCTACTTTTAATATCTCAATCAGGAACTCAGAAAATTCGAAAATGCGTTTGCTTAAATCTTTTACTTCATTATGAACAGAAGAATTTTCAAATAATTTGCTATAATAATTACGAACAAAGCCAGCACAACTTGCACTCGGCGTAACAATAATATCACTACTGCTAAAATCTTTGATGAATTTAGTACAAACAGATTTTGCTTCGTCCCAAAAACCTGCGTTGAATGCGGGTTGCCCGCAACAGGTTTGCGATGGGTTATACGAGACTGTACAACCTGCTTTCTCCACCACTTTAATCATGTTGAATGCTGTATCAGGATACAACTGATCAACAAAACAGGGTATGAAAATCTGTATGTTCAAGTTTATTATTTCTTAAATGAGTTTACCAATCCAATCATTTTTATTGCAGTTATCGCTGCCTCTTCTCCTTTATGGCCATGCTTGCCTCCTATTCTTTCTTTAGCTTGTTGGTCATTTTCAACAGTCAATATACCAAAGATAGTAGGCACCGGCAAGCTTAGATTTAGCTGAACAACCCCATCTGTAACTGCTTTACACACATAATCAAAATGTGGAGTGTCGCCCCGCACTACACAACCTAAAGCTATAAAAGCATCAGGCTTATTTTTCTTTCCGGCATTATCCCAATAGCTTTTAATAGCAAATGGAATTTCAACTGCTCCTGGTACTTCCAAAACAATGATTTGAGCTGTCTTATATTTTTCCAATACAGCAATACATCCTCTTTCTAATTGATCAACAATTGCTGCATTCCATTCGGTTTTCACCAAAACAACACAGGCATCCTTTTTAAGAATGCCCGTATTAATATCTAACAGGTTGCTGTTACTTACGTCAGCCATAATTAGTTGGTTGAATAAACTCCCAATTGTGCAAGATAGTTATCAGCATCTGCTGCTTGCTGTGTCCTTGGAAATTTTTCTTTTACTTCTTTATATAAAGCTATTGCTTCTTTTGAATCTTTGATAACTCTATCAGCCAGGTATGCAGCGGCAAAAAGATATTCTGCTGAATTGGTTTCATCTTTTTCAAAATGACGGCCTGCTTTTTTGTAATAGCTTAATGCATCTGAGTTTTCACCTAAGTCGGCATGTGCATCGCCCAGTAATTTATAAGCTCTTGCCTGTATAGGTTTTGAATCGCCGCTGAATTTTTTCAAATACTTAATTGCATTCTTGTTGTCATTCAATTTGATATAGCAACTGCCTGCATAAAAGCTGGCCAGGTTAGCAGCATCCGTACCGCTGTACTTATCCATTACTTTTAAGAAACCAAAATTCTGACCATCCCCATTCAACGCTTTGTTGATAGAGTCCATGCGGAAGTATTCTTCTGCTTTGAACAAAACATCAACAGCTTTAGTTTCTTTTGGTTGTTTTATAAAGTTCTGGTAGCCATACCAACCACCTATTAAAACAATAACTGCTAAACTTACTATAGTTAGCTTTTTTCCGTGTTTGCCCCAAAAATCTTTTGCTTTCGCAATTACCATTTCGTCATTCAGGGATTCATCCACATTTTTCTTGTCTGCCATGTTCTTGTTTTCTAATTAGAAATATTTATTGATAAACTTTTGCTCAAATAGTATTTCCCAATACTTCTCTTTATGAATTGGGAATTAATCAACAATAAACGGGTAGTTCTTATCTACATATACATCTTTCAATACTTCATCATCATTTGGCCAGGGGCTTTCTTCTGCAAATTTTACTGACTCATCCACAATTTCGTCCACTCTTTTATTAATCGCATCGATCTCTTCCTGTGTTGCAAATTTGTTATCCAAAATAGTTTTTAAAACCATTTGGATAGGATCTTTTGCTTTGAATTCGTCCACCTCTTCTTTGGTTCTGTATTTCTGCGGGTCGCTTATGGAGTGACCTTTGTAACGATAGGTTTTTATTTCCAGCAATGTTGGTCCCCCTTTTTCTCTTGCTCTTTTTACTGCACGGCCCACACCTTCATGCACCGCTTCAGCACTCATACCATCAATAACATCAGCCGGCATTTCGTATGCATCTGCCAATTTATAAATATCAACTACGTTGGATGTACGACTTACAGAAGTACCCATTGCATAGTTGTTGTTCTCGCAAATAAAAATAACTGGCAATTTCCAGAGCATCGCCAGGTTAAATGTTTCATGCAGCATACCTTGTCTTGAAGCACCATCGCCAAAATAACAAAGCACCACATTATCAGTACCACGATATTGTTCTGCAAAAGCAAGACCTGCACCGGTACCAATTTGTGCACCTACGATTCCATGACCGCCAAAAAATCCAACGTCTTTTCCAAAAAAGTGCATGCTTCCACCTTTACCTTTTGCACAACCCGTTGCTTTGCCATATAATTCGGCCATACAACTGTTTACTGAAACTCCTTTTGCTATTGCTAATCCATGGTCACGGTAAGCAGTGATCATCATGTCTTCCGGACGGGTAGCTGTCATACATCCTGCTGCAATGGCTTCTTGCCCTATATAAGCATGAAAGAAGCCACGGATCTTGCCATCCATTTTATATTTCTCTTCAGCCATCAATTCAAACTGACGGATAAGTTGCATTAACTCGTACCAGTATAAATATGTCTCTTTAGAAAATTTTGCAGCCACCGGCGTTGAAATTTAGGTCGCAAAAATAAGGGAAAGTTGGGAAGTTTTGTGTTCTAAATTCTACATTTTTAGCCCCTAACTTCTTGAAATTTACCGTTATCAGGATTGAGGCAAGTTACTGAGAACTTAAAACTTTGAACTTATCTTGCACTTATGCTTCGTCTTCAGCATATATCCCTGCTCCAGTTTAAAAACTACAGCAACCGTTCCTTCAATTTTACGGAAAGGATTGTGGGTATTTGCGGAAATAATGGAGTGGGTAAAACCAATTTACTGGACGCCATCCATTATTTGTGTTTTACCAAAAGCTATTTTACCCGGGTAGATGGCAATAATGTGCGCAAAGGTAATGATGGATTTCGGTTGGAAGGGAATCTGGTGCTACAGGATAAACCCGAAAAAGCCGTTTGTATTCTCCGGGAAACGGGGCGCAAAGAGTTTTTGATAAATGACCAGCCATATGATAAATTTTCGCAACATATTGGCCGGTACCCTTGTGTTATCATTGCGCCTGATGATGCAGAACTGATCACCGGTGGTAGTGAAGAACGTAGAAAATTCCTGGATTCATTATTATCGCAACTGGATGAAGAGTACCTGCAACAATTAATTACTTACACCAAAACGTTGCAGTATCGGAATTCATTATTAAAAAATTTTGCTGAAACCGGTAAACGCAATACCGAACTGCTCGACATAATAGACGAACAATTAATAAAACCCGGTGAAATTATTTTTAATAATAGAAAAGAGTTCCTGGTATCATTTCTTCCTATTGCCAAACATTTATACAATGATATTGCAGTTCACCCGGAAGAAATAAATCTCTTCTATGAAAGCGAACTCCTGCAAGCTACTTTCAGTGAACTTTTACAAGCTACCCGCACTAAAGATTTTTTGATTCAACGAACTTCATCCGGTACACACCGGGATGATCTGGATATTCAACTAGACAACCAGGATTTCAAGAGCATTGCTTCACAGGGCCAGCGAAAGAGTTTGTTATTTGCACTCAAACTAGCTGAAATGGAAGTGCTTCAAAAAGCAAAAGGTTTCGCCCCACTCCTTTTATTAGACGATGTATTTGAAAAGTTAGATGAAAGCCGCATCAGCAACCTACTGCATAAAGTGTGTATTGAAAATGAAGGACAGGTTTTTATTACAGATACAAATAAAGAAAGATTGAAACAGCATTTGGATGATTTGTCGGTTCGACATCAGCTAATTGAATTATAAATTTCTACCTTTGTTTTATGGGCGAATATTCTCTTAGTGATGCAATGAAACATTTTCTGGATGGAAGTCGCATTAAAGGCGGCATACAGGCTTTGCAGATTGAAGATGTATGGGAAGACATCATGGGAAAAACTATTGCCCGCTACACCGACAAGCTCCAGATCATAGGCGACAAATTAATCATCACCACTTCTGTTGGCCCGTTAAAAAATGAATTGATCTACCAGAAAGAAAAGATCAAGCAACGGGTAAATGAAGCATTGAAGCAGAAAGTGATTGGAGAAGTGATAATTCAATAATTCATTGTGGAAATTTTAACGGTACAGCATCTCACTAAAAAAGAAATATGCTGCTTATCAGTATTCCCAAACCCTGTCATGAAGATTGGAATAAAATGTTGCCAAACAAACAAGGTGCATTTTGCAATGTTTGTTCCAAAACAGTTGTCGATTTTACTTCACTTAGTGATGAAGAAGTAAAAAATTATTTCCTTTCAAACCAGAGACAAAAAACTTGTGGTCGATTTAAGAACACCCAACTTACTGACAGCGATAACCTACTTCCAGCAGTATTAGCTGGCAACATACCTCTCTGGAAAAAACTTCTTGCTATTGTTGTTATTCTTTTTGGAAGTTTTTTAACAGGTTGTAAAGAACAGATGCTTGGAAAAGTGGCAGTTCCAGAAGAAAGCAGGATTATTACCACCAGAACAACTGGCGAAATAATGGTTGACTCATCAAGCGAAAACGATATACCTAAAGAAGAATATGTTACATCTATAAAAGGATTTACTGAAATTAGAATTGTACCGGAAGTACACATTCTTCAAGGAGATATAGCCATTGAACCATTGCCACAAATACCGGATACCATTTTGAGTGTAATGCCAGAAATGCAAAAAATTGATTCAACTAAGAAAATAGCCTCCGGAAAAGCTTATTGCGATAGTCTAAAACCCGGATCTACCAATTTCACATACTATAAGCCATAACACGATAACAACAAACAACAAACCAAAAACAATAAACTTATTCTACTCTCACCCTTGGATCAACAACCCCATAAAGTATATCAGCAAGAATATTTATCAATATAAAAAAAGTAGCCGCAATTAATACAGAACCCATTACTACGGGGTAATCTAATTTTTCCAATGCATCGACAGTTACTTTTCCAATTCCCTGCCAGCCAAAAATATATTCTACAAAAAATGCTCCGGCCAATAACTCGGCAAACCAACCGGTGATAGCCGTTATAACAGGATTCAATGCATTTCGTAATCCATGTTTCCAGATAACCTGTCGTTTGCTTAATCCTTTTGCATAGGCTGTGCGGATATAATCCTGGTCAAGCACATCGAGCATGGCACTTCTTGTTAGTTGTGTAATGATGGCCAGCGGTCTTATGCCCAACGTAATTGCGGGAAGAATTAAATTTTGCATGGTTAGCTTTCGGGTGCCATCTTCTGCAATAACAAACCAACTGCCTGCGATTTGTAAACCTGTCCAGTCACTAAGTACAAAGCCGAACACATAAACCATGATAATGCCCATAAAAAAAGATGGGGCTGATATACCAACGATACTGGAAAAAATAGCTGTGGTATCTAGCCATGTATTTTGTTTGACCGCAGCCATCACACCTAGCGGAATGCCAATCAATATCGCAATGAACATGGCGGCAACGGCCAGCATTAGTGTGCCCGGTAATGCCTGCATTAAAATGCTCCACACATCTCTTTTAGATTGATAGGACTTGCGCAGGTATGGAATTTTGAATCCTAATTTTTTTTCACCACCAATAAAAAAGCCTTTCAATTTTTTATTGTCTATTTCTTCTTTACTGTGAAAACAAACCGGTGAAACATCATTTAGATAGAGTACAAACTGTTTCCACTTTGGTTGGTCGAGGTATAATTCTTTGCGAATATTAGCTTGAGTTGTTGAATCGCCAGATTGCCCCATTACTAATCTTGATGGATCGCCAAATCCCTGGAACAGGAAAAAAACTAACACCACCACTCCTATCAGCACTAACATGCCGTAGAGGATTTTCTTGGTGATGTATTTCAGCATAATTAATTATTGATGGTAGTATCTGAAGGTAAAGGTTCTTGCGGAACAAGAGTTTTTGTTTGTTGTGCCGGTAATCTTTTTACTGCATCCAGCACATTCTCCATTCTCTTGTTACTTTCTTTATTTACAATGGTACCTTTTTGCAATAAGAAAATTGCAGGATTGGTACGGGCAGCGGTTCTAATTGCCGTATAATCACATTTAAAAACTTGTATACCGGCAAACGAAGTGCCTTTTATTTGCTCCATTGCTTTTGCAGGTTGCGTAGTCACTAAATAAGCTGGAATATTTTTTGTTTTCGCTACTGCATATAAAGTAGCAAAATCTTTCTCCCATTTAGAAACAGGAACGGAAAAGTCTTCGCAGAATAATAAAAGTGCATACGGATTTTCCAATACTATTTGAGTAGAATCAATATCTGTAAAACCTGACAAGGCAAATCCTTTAATTGGTGGTTCAGCATTTCCTTTACGAATCAGTTTGTCTTTCCGGCTAACAAATTTATAAGTATCCAGATCTGCCGGTAAATCAAGTGCAGAAAATTCAAACTCTTTACCTGCTTTTTCATATACAAATACTATTGCAAAGCTATCGGGCACTGCACCAACTGGTATTTTCATCTTCTCCCCAATATTATTCCCTTTTTTAAATGGAAGACAGTCGGCAAAAGGTAAATAGGTAAGTGTGTACCATTGCATACCAAAACTTAATATGGTAATCCCAAGCATGGCAATTGTATTTGTTCTGTTAGAGAGCAATGGTTTTATTTTATTCCGCTGCCAGAAGAGGAAACTAATTAGGGCTAGTAATAATAAATCCTTAAGAAAAGATGTTTTCGGTGTAATAGGTAAACAGTCGCCAAAACAGCCACAATTTTTAAATTGCCCGGATAGAAATGCATAACCGGTAAGAAATGTAAAGAAGATGATGAGCAACAATAGTAACCAGCTAAATAATTTGATTCTCCAGCCTAACAGTAATGCAAACCCTGCGATGATTTCAAAGGCGTTCATTAAAACCGACATCAGCAATGTTGAAGAATTGAATTGCGACATTCCCCACAGATCAAAAAACTCCTGCATCTTGTAACTTAATCCCAACGGATCATTAGCTTTTACCAAGCCGGAGAAAATAAAAAGTACTCCAACAATGATTCTTGCGATTGTTACTGCTGCTTTCATATTACATAAGTATTAATGCAAATACTGCATAATTAATAATGTCATGGTAATTGGCATCCACACCTTCACTCATAATTGTTTTGCCATCATTATTTAATATCTGGCGGATGCGTTGCAATTTCATTAATATCAGGTCAACAAAACTTTCCTGGCTCATACTGCGCCAGGCTTCCCCGTAATCATGGTTTTTATCCATCATCAGGGTTTTAGCGGTTTGTATATATTTATCAAATAATACTGACACCTCATTAATATCCATTTCCTCCGGCGCATCTGCAGGCAGGTCTAATTGTATTAATCCAATTGCTGCATAGTTGATGATGCCTTTAAATTCTGCGGCAATGCCATCGGAAACTCTTTGCTCTCCATTTTCCTGAATAGTTCTGATGCGTTGTGCTTTTATAAAGATCTGGTCAACGATGGAAATGGTACGAAGTACCCGCCAGGCAGTACCATAGTCTTTAGCCTTCTTTACAAAAATATCTTTACAGGAAGCTATCGCCTTGTCGTATTGTTGATTTGTTGTTGTCATATAGTCGAGTAATAGTCAGAAAGTCCGTATGACCGGAAGTCGGAAAGATAAGTTTGCAAATGAAAAAGTCGTTAATGTATGTGAATATTCTTTCGGACTTCCTGACTTTCAGTCTTCCGGACTAACTTTATCAAAAATAACGAACAAAGGCTAATGTTTACACTCAATTGTAAAGGAAGGTTGCTGGTAATTGATAAACCTGTTGTAATGGGTATTATCAATGCTACACCCGATTCCTTTTACGGCGGCAGCAGGTTTAGTGGGGAAGATCAAATTCTGCATCAGGCAGAAGAAATGTTGAAACAGGGAGCCACCATTCTTGATATTGGTGGACAAAGCACAAGGCCTGGTGCTGAAAAAATCGGTGTAGACGAAGAATTGAAGAGAGTTGTAAAACCAATTGAAAAAATAGCTAAAAATTTCCCGGAAGCTTTTATATCAATTGATACGTATTATAGTAAAGTGGCCGCTGAAGCTGTTGCGGTTGGTGCAAATTTCGTAAACGATATTAGTGCCGGAAGTATGGATGAAAACTTAATTTCCACCGTTGCAAAACTAGAAGTACCCTATGTGTTAATGCACATGCAAGGCACACCGCAACTAATGCAGCAGCAGCCGCAATATCAAAATGTAACCAGCGAAGTGCTTGATTTTTTGATAGCTAAAAAACAAGCATTACATCTTGCAGGAATTACAGATATTATTGTTGACCCCGGCTTTGGGTTTGGTAAAACGATTGCTCATAATTTTGAGTTGCTTAAAAATCTTTCTGTTTTTTCTATGCTTAAAGCTCCTATACTATTGGGCATTTCCCGCAAATCATCTATCTACAAAATCTTGGGAACAACCGCCGATGATGCATTAAATGGCACTACTGTTTTAAATACGATCGGGCTTTTGAATGGCGCATCTATTCTGCGTGTACATGATGTGAAAGAGGCGGTTGAAGCAATTACACTTTTTAAGGCTTATCAACAGGTCTGAAATAGAAAAAGGAACAACAATTGTTATTCCTCTTCAGCTGTACATTTTACTGTACATGGTTCGGTATACATCCACAAACTACGGATAGGTACTGGTGATTTAAACCATTTTACTGGTTTGTTTTTTTTCTATAACAGGGTGCGGAGGCTTGAGATAGATTATGGACTAAAAACGGAGCCAAAAAAAACCTGTCCCAATAAACCGGGACAGGTGCAAAAATGCGTATTTATTTAATACAACGTGAATTATTTTACTTACTGACCACCTGGATTAGTTGGCGGCGGAGGTGGTGGCATAGCTGGTTGTGCAGGCGCCTTATCCTGTATATTCAACAACTCTATGTCAAAAATCAGGTTTTCATATGGTTTAAGATTAGGCGAACTTGGGTTAGCACCATAAGCAAGCAAAGATGGAATATAAACCTTGATTTTTGCTCCTTTATTCATAAACATCATAGCCTCGTCAAATCCTTTTATCATTCTTCCGACTCCGGCTTGAAAAGTGTATGGCTCTACATGGTGAAAGGCTGTATCAACATTGCTGTCAATTTTTTTTCCCGACCAGCTTGTACCCGTATAGTTTACGGTTACATATTTTCCTGAATCAACCATACTACCTGTACCAGGCTGTACCATTTCTACATAAGCACCCGAAGGTGTTTTTGTAGCAGTGATCTTTTTATCAGCAAGGTATTTTTCAATTGTTTTTGTTTCGGTAAGAGCCCATTCTTTTTTACTTTTTTCATCATCAATTCTTGTCAGCGAATCGTTTTTAAACGCAGCAATAATTCTAACATAAGTCATAATCCTGTCGCCTTTTTTAAACTGCGGAGGAATTCTATCCGGGGACCTTTTTATAAAAGTATCCATCATCTGTGTAGTGATAACGCTATCACCCACTTTCAATTTTGTCCAAATTTCAGAGATATCATAAGGCTGCACGGGAGCTCCATTTCCACCAACAGGCAGATAAATTGGCAAACTACCTTCTGTAGTAAAATAAACGCTGTCCTTAATTTTTTGTGTAAAGTGAACCTTTACAAAATCACCTTCCCGAATACTTTGTGTGTCTTTTCCGGCAAATACCTGGTAAGGCATACCACCCGGAGATTTTTTATACGAACTTTTACCGCAGCTCGCCATTACCAGCGCTGCCATAAAAAATAATACCAGATTCTTCATTGTGTTCATAAATTGATTTTAATTATTGTAAGAGATTTGCATTTTCTTTTATTGCTTCTTTAAATCGTTGTACTGTTTCATCAAGAGAACCACTACTTCTTCCACCTGATGCATTATAATGCCCCCCACCTTCAAAATACTTTCGGGCAAATGTATTACAGTCAAACTCCCCTTTGCTACGGAAACTCCATTTTCTTTCCTCATCCCGGTCTATTACGAGTGCTACCAGTTTTATTCCTTGTATAGATTGTGGAAAGTTCACTAAACCTTCTGTATCACCCGTTTTAATATTATATTTTATTAAGTCACTTTTTGGTATTGCTATCAGCACCGTGTTGTATTCATAAAAAACCTGCATCCTGTTTAATAAAACATGACCGGTAAAACGGAGCCGGTTTTCCAAAAAATTATCAAATAATTTTTCATGAACATAACAATGTTCCAGGCCTTTTGTTTTTAAATCAGCAACTAATGTATGCACACCAGCATGGGTAGAAGAAAAACGGAAGGAACCAGTATCTGCTACCACCCCCGCATAAATACACTGACTTATTTCTTTGTTGATTTTATTGGTATTGCCAGATTTAATAATAAAATCATAGATCATTTCGCAGGTAGAACTTTTAGAAGTATCGCTAACCCCATAATCAAATGAAGCTGCATCTGGTTCCTGGTGATGATCAATTAAAATTTTAGTACAGGTGAGAGCCTTTAGCTTATCCGTCATCGATTTGGTGCGATGAAAAATATTAAAGTCGAGGCAGAATAACCACTCTGCTTTTTCCAACACCTCATCCCCTTTTTGCTTGTCTTGCTCATAATTCATTACCTCTTTAGCTCCGGGCATCCAATCAACCCATCCCGCCCAATTGGTAGGCGAAACAACCGTTACGCTGTGTCCTAATTGTACCAACAGGTGTTTTAATGCCAGCGAAGAACCCATTGCATCGGCATCGGGTTTCTGGTGTGTAGTTATCACCACATTTTTAGGCTGGCTCAATAAGGGAAAAAAATCTTGTATGGGTTTCATAAAACGGGTGCGAAGATACGGGTTTCGGGTTTTGAGTTTAGCGTTTATTGTTTTCCTAAATGGGTAAAAGATGGCTTCATTCCCTGAAATAACTACAAACCAGGAACTATAAACCCGAAACTTTCCATTACTTTTGCAGCCGAAAAAACAAACAACGTAACTATGAGTAATCGTACATTCACAATGATCAAACCTGATGCTTTTAAAAACGGGCATGGCGGTGCTATACTTGACCGTATTTTACAGGAAGGATATAATATCAAGGCGCTTAAAATGACTAAGCTGACTCCGGAAAAGGCCGCTGAGTTTTATGCTATTCATAAAGAAAGACCCTTCTTTGGTGAGCTGGTTGCTTTTATGTGCGAAGGCCCGATCATCGCTGCTATTCTTGAAAAAGATAATGCAGTAGAAGATTTCCGCAAACTAATCGGTGCAACTGATCCTGCAAAAGCAGAGGAAGGCACTATCCGTAAATTATATGCGGCTTCTGTAGGTGAAAATGCTATACATGGAAGTGATAGCGATGAGAATGCAAAGATCGAAGGTGATTTTATGTTCTCTGTGTTAGAACAATTCTAAAGATTAAGTTTTCTTCTATAATAAAAAAGCCCCCGCAAAAATTTCGGAGGCTTTTTTATTTGTCTTTACTTGAGTTATTTTTCAAACCAGAAGTCATGTGTTTTCAGATGTTTTATTAAATCACCGTTTTTATAAATAATATCTGCACTCAGTTTAAGGTCGTGTCTGCCTTTACTCAAATTAAATTCTGAATAAGGAATAAACAACTGGATGTCACTATATACTGATTCTTTATATGCAGGTTTCAATAACTTATAAACAGCAAGTTGCCCGGTCTTGCTCCTGAACTCTGTTTTTGTTCCGATGATTTTTTCACCGGTTTTTTTTTCAAAATAAAGACCCAGGTAGCATTCAACATCTTTTAATTCTACGAGTTTGCATTTAACATGCACTCGCATACCATATTGCCCATTTTCAGTTATATCATAATCCACCCATAGATTTTCAAATATTGCATTAACCCAGGTATCTGTATTAATGGTGGGGCTACCGGGTTTAGTGTATTCGAAATTGTGTTTGGTCAACGGAGATATTATACCACCTGCTTTATAAATTACTTTTATATCCATGGTAAGATCATACTCACCCGGTTCAAGATCCAATTCATTGTAGGGCATGAATAATTGCAAATCACTGTATACTGCAGGGTCGTATGCGGGTTTAATTGCCATGTATAAAGCAACATCCCCCGCAGTGCTATACATTTTTTTGTTCTTATCTTTTACAAATCCCCCCATCTCGTCATTATATTCAAAGTAAACGGCAACAAACGCATCCATTTCTTTCATGCCGTTGGCAGTAAACTTTAAATGTATTTTTAGACCCTTTGTATTGTTTTCTGCAATATCATAATCAATCCAAATTTTATCAAATACGGCATTGGGAGCAACCTTACATGTATAAGTTGGCGCACCAGCAGCAGAAAGTGAAGCTGTAAAGCAGAGAACAATTATAAAGAGATAAACCGAATGCCTCATTTCGAGAAATTATACATCTTAAATGTAAAAAGATTTTCTGGCTTAAAAAAGAGGTAGCTTTTGAAGGCAAATGATAGCTACAAATGAATGGAGAGCTTAACTGAGCTTCTATAAAGTTAATACCGGGCTTTTATTTGTGAAGTTATTACCGAGTTGGCAGTAAATTTAAAACTAGCTCTACTATACGGAGGCGGGCCAAATGCACCCATTACATTATTGGAAAAGCCATATCCTTCTTTAGGAAGACCAAGCATATTGGTATTCATTTTGGTATCGTCATTCTCATCATGTAAAATGGCTATGGCATATGTACCAGCCGGCACTCCTTCAAATAACGTGGAAGCATTTTTATTGGCGATGGTAACTTTTACCCTTTTAAAAGCTTTTTCAGGTTTGTCGGGATAGCCAACACCATCTTTAAAAAGACTAATTAAAACATGGCCTTTATTACTCCGCAAATTGGTGACAGTTACTTTTATACCGGTTTCTGCCAACGGCTGAAAAGAAGGCAATATTGTTACACAGGCTAAAAGGAAAAATAAATGGAATAGATTTAATTTCATCAAGATAATAACAGCTATACTTAAAAATGGTTTATATCTCCGTTACTTTATTTGATTTATTTTCTACCGGCGTTACCTTATAACCTGCTTTTCTTAGTAAATTGATCACACCGGTTTCGCCGGGAAGATGCCCCGCCCCTACTGCAATCACCAGTGATTTTTCTTTCAACAATATTTTTAATTTCTCCACCCAATTGCGGTTGCGGTTATTGAGTAACACATCCTGGTACTGCATCATACCGGCATCGCTTTTTGTGATCATATCGCCCAGCTTTTCTAAATCCTGGTCTTTGTAGGCCTTCATCATTTCTGAGAATTCCTTATCACCATCTGTATCCTTATCGCCAATACTGATACTTTTTAATAACTCCTGTGCCTGCATTTTATAAGGGATACTGTCGAACACACTCATCTGGTAAGCCATCGTTTCTAATCCTTCAATACGTTTACCATTTTTCTTGGCTTCTTCCATTATAAGTTGTTCCATTGCTACCTGTTCATCACAACCAATACCGCCTTCCATTAATAAGGAGGATGCCAATAATGGTTTGTAAGTCTCTAGCATAGAAAATGGCAGCATAGTTTTTTTACTTTCAAAATGTTCTTTTACCCGTTTATACTCTTCTGCTGTAAGCAAATCGGCAAGGGTTGTATCATTATTCATCTTCATTTTTGTCATGGCACCGAACATCTCAAATAGATTATCCATGTCCAGTTCGAGGTACACCCTATCCGCTTTTTCAATGGCAGAAACTAAGTTGTTGCTGAGAAATGCATCTTCTTTGCATAACATGTGAATGGTGCCAAAGAGATAAGAAGGCTTATCGAGTCCATTGCCGGAAATTTTCCAGAGCAAGGTATTGTTATCTTTATTTTGTTGGGCTACTGCGGTAATGGCCACAAGGCTCATTAATAATCCGGCACTTAGTCGTTTCATGTACAAGAATTTTACTCAATTTAATGAAAAGAGGCTGGGCAATGTTATTCCGTTGCACCAGCGGTATTTAAAGCTGAAGAATGTTTGACAAAGATTAATCCAAATTTTTTGGGGTGACTATGTGGCAGGTCTTTCTAACTTTTATATCTTTAGTCAACTTAAATCAGGGCTTAATTTTTTGAAATCATCCCATATTAAAATCTTAGCTCTACACATAAATTATGAGAATTTTAATACTTGTAATATTTTGTTCTTTAATCTGCATTTCACATATTAATGCACAGAAAGACAGTTTTGTTGTAAGAACTGAATTTGAAAATCAAGGTGACCAAGAAGATTATTGGGCCAAAAAATTTTTTCATGAAAATTATAAGAAGAAGAAAATTTCCAGATTTGATGGAATAGTACAAGTAATAAATAATTTAACCTTTGAGTTTGATAAAGCAATAATAATTCTATTAAATGATGCTAAGGAATTAGATTCACTCTTTTCACAAGGTGTTTTGTATCCACAACTTTTTATCAGCAATCCTACCAGTACAGATACTTTAAAAATTGATGGTGTTGAAGAATTGAAATTCTTAAAACTTCCTCACACAACTAAACGATTCAGGCTTTGGGTATACAACAAGGGATTTCTTAATCCAACTGTTTATTTATTCGAGATGACTAACGATAATTCATCTACGACTACTGATTTAAAAACTTTCCTAAATGGAGCTTCGCTTACTTTTTTTAGAGAAGGTTGGTTGATAATTTAGTGATAGATATAACAATTTACAAATCCCCTTCAATAAAACACCTCTTCCCAATGCCTGGAAAAACCAGTCCCCCATTTCACCACTAATTCTTGAGAAGAAATTGGCAAACCAAGTTCTTGTTTAATAGCTAGTGCAGGAAGATTAATACCAGCACCTAATGCTGCAGCAATAGTGCCTTGCACCCGGGGATTAATTTCAAGAATCAAAAATTGTCCTGTTGCTGATTGCTTTACCTGAATGCCAATATTTCCATGCAATTGTAATTCACTGACGATCTGTTTGCAATAAGCAATTATATTTTCATCATTTACAAATTCGCCTTCTGTACTAATACCATTGATCATTTTTTTTCTGCTGCGGGGAACTATCAATATGGCTTCACCATTATTGGCAAGGCAATCAACTGAATATTCTGTGCCGGGTAAATATTCCGATACTAATAATTCCGGGAATTTACCGGAAGAAAGTATTCGTACTGCATCAGAATAAGTGATATATGTATTAACGGGTTTGTAATTAAATAACAAGTCTAATTCATTAACCTGGCTGGTTACAATTCGAAAACCACGACTACCATTTGATATGGATGGTTTAAAACAAATTTGTTTATCAGGATAACCTAATTCTTGTAAGGCGGTTGCAAACTGTTCTACTGTTTCTACCACCCTAAAATCGGGCACTGCTATACCACGCCATTGCAAAAATTGATACAGGCGACTTTTGTTATTGGCTATTTCTAATGAAGCAGCAGAAGATACCAATAATTTTATTCCTGCTTTTTCAAATTCATTTTTATGATGTGCAAATGGTAACAACTCTTTTGTTACCAATGGAAGAATTATATCAATTTTTTTTTGCTGGCAAAGTGATAAAATTGTTTCAGCGAATAATGGTGCAGTTGCTACAGGAATTTCATAAAAATTTTCAACCAAATGTTTTCCTATAGCTTCAGGATTTGCATCTGCAACATGAAGAACAAACGATTTTTCCTGCTGCAAACATTTAATAATGCCAGCAGCACCGGGAGCACCGCCACCAGTCATTAAAATATTAAATGTTGATTGCGCCATTTTTATTTTACTACAGCTTCTTCGCCGTACATCTGTCCTTTAAATTTAAGCGAAGGAGATGGAATAAATGCACCAATATTTAGCTGGCTCCATTTTTCATCTATTGATCTTATTGTTTCATCATCAGCTACAATAATATTTGGCCAGTCCCGCTGAAAATTGTCATGTTCTTTTGTTTTTCTTGTGCCGTCGAAACCCATACAAGCGGAGTAATGATTCGGGAGTCCGGAGTCGGGAGCCGGTCGTTTAGAGAGATGATAGTCTCTTTTTGGATCGAGGTTGTTACAGAATCGCCACAGTGCCGTTGTTAAATCATTTGCATCGACAGTATGCTCTACATACAAAATCATCTTTACTCCTTCTAACTCTGATAATGCACAAATTTGCTCATGCAATTCTTTTATATGTCCTACCTTGTTTTTTTCTACAGAAATTATCAAACACGGAATTTCTTTTTTTAACAACGAAACATTTACTACAGCTATTTCAGAAAATTTACTTTTAAGTAACTCACCTGATAATTGAACATTTAGCAATGGATAATGAGCATTTTCATCTTTCTCTTCTTCATATTTTGCCGTACCATCAATACACATCTTACCTCCAAATCCCAGCTTACTACAGCTATGGTCTAACACATCCATTGGGCCACTAGCAAATGCGATATCAGTAGCAGGATTCAAATTTTTGAAAACATATTTTGCCAGTGCTTCATAATCCTGGATGCTTACTCCTTCGTCAGCCATCACTAATATTTTATTGAACATCATTTGTCCTGCACCCCACATGGCATTCATTACTTTTTGTCCCTGCCCAGCATACTCTTTTTTTATTTTGGTAATAACCAAGTTATGAAATACACCTTCAACCGGCATATCCATATCCATTATTTCCGGTACCATCGTCATCTTGATGGGCGCCAAAAAAATTCTTTCCGTTGCTTTACCCAACCATGCATCTTCCTGTGGTGGAATACCAACGATAGTAGCAGGATATACTGCATTCTTTTTATGTGTGATGGCTGTAATATGGAAACGGGGATAAAAATCAGGCAATGAATAGTAGCCAGTATGATCGCCAAAAGGACCTTCCCAAATTAATTCATCAGTTGGATCTACATAACCTTCAATTATAAAATCTGCATCAGCAGGTACTTCTACCTCTGGTTGGGAAATACATTTTACCAGCTCTACTTTTTTCTTTCGCAAAAATCCGGCTAACATATATTCATCAACATTCTCTGGTAAAGGTGCTGTGGCAGAATAGGCATACACCGGATCACCGCCGAGTGCAACAGCAACCGGCATTCTTTTATTCAGCTTTTTATATTCATTAAAATGTTTGGCTGAAACTTTATGCTTGTGCCAATGCATGCCAGTAAGTGTAGGGCCAAACACCTGCATACGATACATACCTACATTGCGGGAATTTGTATTGGGGTCTTTGGTATGAATAACTGGCAATGTAACAAATGGCCCTCCATCTTTTGGCCAACATGTAATGACCGGTAATTTAGTGATATCCGGATTTTCCATCACCACTTCCTGGCATTCACCTTTTCCCTTTTTTACTTTGGGCATCCAACTGGCAAACTGGCCAAGTTTTGGCAACAGTTTTAATTTATCAATAATATTTTCTTTGGGAGAAGATAAAAGATGAAAAAGTGATTCAATTTCTTTTGCTACATCATCCAGGTGATCGACATCTAATGCCATACACATTCTTTTCTCACTTCCGTATGCATTCATCAACACCGGAAAATCATATCCGGTATTTTCAAACAGTAATGCCTTACCTCCGTTTCCTGATTTACTGATACGATCAGTTATTTCTGCAATTTCCAGCTTGGGATCTACATACGATTTGATACGGAGTAACTCACCGGCATTGTCTAATGCGTCAATAAATTGTTGTTGATTTTTCCAGGCCATGCTTGTATAAAAACCTTATACATCAACTCTTCGACAAGCTCAGAGCCTTGTACATTGGGTTTGCAAAGGTACAACACCGCAGGAAAGTAATTGTTGAAAGTACGGGAGGATTATCAGTAGACGTTAGTAGGACAACCCATTCTATTTTTGCGACCGCCACCGCCAAAACCTCCACCTCCACCACCTAATTTATAAGTAAGATGAAGACCAGCAAAATAATACATGTCTTTGCTTTTTGGATTACCTCTTTGTGAGGTTTTATCGGGATAGGCCAAACTGCCGCCAACCTCATCGCTACGATAAGAAATATCAACAGCCATTTGACCTTTAGCGGCTAGTAAATCGGCAGGATCAATATAGTTCTTACT
>LNFJ01000062.1 GCA_001464625.1 Bacteroidia bacterium Ga0077558
ACAGCACAAATAGATGGCGGCGGACATGAAAGAGGAATGAGAAGCGGCACATTAAATGTACCCGGCATTGTTGGATTCGGTAAAGCCTGTGAAATTTGTCTGAATGAAATGGAAGAAGAAACAGCAAGGATCAGTAAACTGAGAGATAAATTGCAAACAGAATTATTGAAAGTAGAAGAATCTTATTTGAATGGAGACATCAATCATAAATTACCTCATGTAACAAACATTTCTTTCAAATATGTGGAAGGAGAAGGGTTGATGATGGGATTCAATAAGAACATTGCCGTTTCATCAGGCTCTGCTTGTACCTCTGCATCATTAGAACCATCTTATGTTTTAAAAGCATTAGGCCTGGGTGATGATCTGGCACATAGTTCGCTTCGTTTTGGATTAGGACGTTTTACAACGGAAGAGCAAATTGATTATACAGTAGAACAGGTAACCAACACAGTGAACAAATTAAGAGAAATGAGTCCTCTATGGGAAATGTATAAAGAAGGAATTGATTTGAATACGATTGAATGGGCACATCACTAATTTGGAAATGTTACGATTTGAAAATTTGGAGATGATTTTCAAACCGGTTTAAATATCATCTCCAAATCAACAAATTTTCAAATCGTTAAATTATAATAATATGTCATACTCAGATAAATTGATAGACCATTACCAGAACCCTAAGAACGTAGGAACACTGGATAAAAGCAAAACAAATGTAGGAACGGGCCTTGTTGGTGCACCAGAGTGTGGCGACGTAATGCGCCTGCAAATTGAAGTAGATGAAGCTACCGGCATTATTAAAGATGCTAAATTCAAAACATTTGGATGTGGCTCTGCTATTGCTTCTTCTTCATTGGCTACAGAATGGCTGAAAGGCAAATCTGTGGATGAAGCTGTAACAATTGATAATATGGCTATCGTAGAAGAATTAAATCTTCCGCCTGTAAAAATTCACTGTTCAGTTTTGGCAGAAGATGCCATTAAAGCAGCAATCAATGATTACCGCCAAAAAAATGGTTTGGAAACATTGAAGTTTGAAGAAAGTGTAATTCATTAAGAAAGCCT
Source organism: Bacteroidia bacterium Ga0077558 (assembly GCA_001464625.1). Taxonomy (GTDB): domain Bacteria; phylum Bacteroidota; class Bacteroidia; order Chitinophagales; family Chitinophagaceae; genus JJ008. Next base: position 1,069 of record LNFJ01000062.1, read on the forward strand.
TGAGCTGATAGCTATGAGCTGCGAGACTTTGGTTTGAATGTTTCGGCTCGAGGCTCGAAGCTCATAACTCAAAGTCAGAAGTATGAGTGTAGCATTAGATAACGCAATATATGTAAGCGATAAGGCAAAAGCAAAAGTAGCACAGCTATTGGCAGATGCTGGCGTGGCAGACGATCCTTCTTACTTTCTCCGGGTGGGTGTAGTGGGTGGAGGTTGCTCTGGCCTTAGTTACAAATTGGATTTTGATAATGAGCAAAAACCAATGGATCAGTCTTTTGAAGACAATGGCGTAAAGGTGGTAACTGACTTAAAAAGCTTTTTGTACCTGGTAAACACCACACTGGATTTTTCGGATGGCTTAAATGGTAAAGGGTTTTATTTTAGTAACCCCAATGCCAGCAGAACCTGTGGTTGTGGCGAAAGTTTCGCTGTTTAATAGATTAAATCCCAAAATGAAATATTGAATCCCCGTAATCGGGGATTTTTTAATTATATAGCCCGGAAGAACCATAAAAAATGAAAAGTTACTTTACAGCAACACTTCAACCTTGTGCCTTGTACCTTTTTATTACTTATTTTGCAGCACTTCTATGTGGTCCGTTTGTAAAAAAGAGCTTCGTCAATTTTTTAGCAGCCTTACCGGCTATATTGCCATTACCGTTTTTTTACTGGTAAACGGCTTAGTACTTTTTGTTTTTGATGAAAACATCTTTGATTTTGGATATGCTACATTAGATCGTTTCTTTCAATTAGCTCCGTGGATACTGTTGCTGTTGATACCTGCCATTACCATGCGCAGCTTTGCCGAAGAATTTAAAACAGGTACCTACGAAATATTACAAACCCGTCCGCTTAGCCGCTGGCAAATAATTGTTGGCAAATACTTCGGCAGCTTATTAGTAGTGCTGATAGCATTGCTTCCAACCATAATTTATATCGTTTCTATTCAACGTCTTTCTTCGAACGAAGGGCTTGATATGGGAGCTACTATTGGTTCCTATATTGGTCTTTTCTTTTTGGCGGCAGTTTTTACGGCTATTAGTATTTGCAGCAGCAGTTTTACCAATAATGCAGTGGTTGCTTTTATAGTCAGTCTTATTGGTTGTGCCTTGCTCTATTATGGTTTTAGTGCCATCAGTCGCTTGCCGGCATTGGCTAATGGTGCTGATTACTATGTAGAAATGATTGGTATTGATTTTCATTACCGGAGTATCAGCCGTGGATTAATTGATACAAGGGATGTTGTTTACTTTCTTTCGGTAATATTTCTTTTTTTAGCCATCACCAGCCGAAACTTATTAAAAAGATAGTATGGGGAACCTGGTAAATAAAATTGTTGCTTCAAAATTCTGGTGGGTAATATTGCTGGTTATTTTGCTGGCGGTTAATTACCTCGCCTCTTCTTTTCATGCCCGGTTCGATCTCACCAAGGAAAAAAGATATACCCTAACCAAAGCAACAAAAGATTTATTGAGAGGATTAGATAGTGATGTGCAGATAGATGTTTTTTTGAAAGGGGATTTTCCGGCGAAATTTCGAAAACTTACAAATAGTGTTAGTGAATTTTTAGGGTTATTAAAAGAGTCAAATAGTTCAAAAATAAACTACACGTTTACTTCTCCTTTGGACGAAATACCTGAAGCGAATGGAAGAAAGTATGCTGACACGATAGAAAGTATGGGTGGATTTTATATCAATTTAAAATCTCAGCTAAAAGAAAGTGAAAGCAGTAGCATTGTATATCCCTATGCTTTGATCAAGTATAAAGGGAAAACTGAACTCGTAACCTTATTTTCTGTACCGGCAATATCTTCTCCGACCAATGATTTACCGGAAAAAGTAATCAATAGCGCAGAAGCTTTATTGGAATACCAGTTTGCGAAAACACTGGATAAAATGACGGAAGAGAAAGCTCCGGCTATAATCTATGCAACTGGTAATGGACAACCAACGGACTATCGGGTGTATGATATTGAACAAACTCTAACTCAGGATTATCGCTTTGGCCCTGTTGATATTTCAAAGAACCAGATTCCTGGTGAAGCAGATGTTTTGTTAATTGTAAAACCAACGGTTCAATTCACTGAAGAACTTAAGTTGAAGGTTGACCAATTTGTAATGCGGGGCGGAAAAGTAGTATGGTTTATTGATAACCTGATTGCAGAGCAGGACAGCCTTCGCTTTACCACAGAAACCATTGCATTTGACAGAGATTTAAATATTACAGACCAGCTGTTTCGCTATGGAGTTCGCATCAATCCTGATCTTGTAATGAGTTTGGATTGTGATTACATGCCCTTTGCTGTTGGAGGCACGCAGGAAAATCCCCAGTTTGAGTTTTTAAAATGGAATTATTATCCATTATTTGGTTCTCCTAACAATAATCCTGTTACTAAGAATATGGGATTAGTAATGGGGCGGTTTGTCAATTCTATTGATACCATCGCAACACCCGGTATTACCAAAACTGTTTTATTGTCATCATCACCCAATTCAAGAATTATCAGTACTCCTGCCTTAATAAGTTTGAATGAAAATAAAAATGCGCCGCAGGATGCTAAGTTCACAAGGAATAATATTCCTGTAGCCATGCTGCTGGAAGGGAAGTTTACCTCTTTATTCAGAAACAAAATTTCTAAGTCCCAGCTTGATAGCCTTGCCGGCTATGGCATTCCTTTTATGGAGATGAACAAAGAACCTGGTAAGATGATTGTGGTGGGGGATGGTGATATCCTATTGAATGAGGTATCGCCCAAAGAAGGGCCATTAAGAATGGGTACTAATTTTTACACGATGGGGTCGCAGTATGAGTATCAATTTGCCAACAAAGAGTTTTTACTAAACTGCATTGAATACCTGGTAAATAAACCGGGAATTATTGAAACCCGGAACAAAGACATAGTTCTTCGCTTATTGGATTCTCAAAAAGTAAAAGCACAAAAAAGCACCTGGCAGTTTATGAATATCGCTTTACCAATTTTACTGGTATTGCTTGTTGGCTGGATTTATCAGCAGGTAAGAAAAAGAAAATATGCGGCATAGGCTCTGAATCTTGTGCCTTGTGCCTTCCTCGTTATCTTTGCACTCTTATTTAAATACTCCCGATGACAACCGATCAAGTTACGTATCTCGTTTTTGGAATTGTATTAGTGGTGGCTTTAATTTTTGACCTTGGCTTGCTTAGCAAAAAAGGCCAAAAAGTAACGATCCGCCAGGCTTTGTATCAAACCTTTTTCTGGGTTGGATTGGCTTTAGCATTCTTTGTTTTTATGTGGGTGGAAAAAGGACAAGGCCTTGCTTTGGAATACCTGAGTGCCTACTTGATGGAATGGAGCCTGAGCATCGATAACATTTTTGTTTTTATACTTATTTTCTCTGCCTTCTCTGTGAAAGAGAAAAATTATGGCCGGGTATTACTGGCCGGTATCCTGATGGCGATTATTTTCAGAATTATTTTTATTACCGTAGGGGTGGCGTTGGTAGAAAAATTCCATTGGATATTGTACATTTTCGGAGTGTTTTTGGTGTACACAGGATACAAAATGTTTACGGCAAGCGATGATGAAGAATTTAAGCCGGAAGAAAGTAAGATCTATAAATGGATGAAAAGAATTTTGCCATTAGTGCCACATGATGGAGATGGTAAATATTCAGTAATAATTGACGGTAAAAAATTCTACACCAGTTTATTTGTTGTAGTAATTATGCTGGCAGCAATTGACCTTGTATTTGCATTGGATTCTATTCCTGCCGTAATGGGCATTTCAAGAGATAAATTGGTTATATACACATCTAATATTTTTGCGGTATTAGGTTTGCGTTCATTGTTTTTCCTTTTGCGTGGCGCCGTTAGCAAGTTTGATTACCTGCAACAGGGTATTGCGATCGTACTGGTATTTATCGGTATAAAAATGCTCTGTGAAAAATGGATTAACCAGGTATTGGATAAGCAAATACAGGTGGCTATTTCATTGGGAGTAATACTGGTTTGTATCTCCGGTTCAATATTTTACTCCATTTTTATGCAGAAGAAAGGTGAACCAGAGGATATTACAGATGATAGCCAATAATTTATTTAAAATTTGAGTTATTCAATCAGTCATATTGCTCGTATTATCGATGCTGAAAGTACCATTGTAAGTGATGTAGCCGTTGAACATCTTTTACTCGACAGCCGAAAAGTTTATGCTCCCTCAACCTCTTTGTTCTTTGCTATTAAAAGCCAGCTGAGAGATGGTCACCAGTTTATTCCTGAATTGTATAATAAAGGGGTAAAGAATTTTATAATAAGCGAAGCAATTGACACTTCATCTTATCCGGAAGCAAATTTTCTATTGGTGAATGATAGTTTAGTGGCGCTACAACAAATAGCAGCCTATCATCGCCAACAATTTAATGCCATGGCTGACGGCAGGCAAGTTCCTGTTATTGGCATCTCCGGAAGCAATGGAAAAACAGTAGTGAAGGAATGGCTCTATCAATTACTGCAGGAGAATTATCATATCGTACGAAGCCCTAAAAGTTATAACTCTCAAATAGGTGTGCCACTAAGTGTATGGCAGATGAATGAGCAACACACATTGGCTATTTTCGAAGCCGGTATTTCTGAACAAGGTGAAATGATCCGTTTAGAAAGAATCATCAAACCAACTATTGGAGTACTAACAAATATTGGCGAGGCACATAGCGATGGCTTTAATGATGAGGAGCATAAATTTAGAGAAAAACTGGTATTATTTAAGAGCTGCGAAGTAATTATAGGAAGAGAAATTGATTTTAGCGGAAGAGAGGATATTGTAGAAATGCTTGGTGAAAATATAGCATTGAAAACATGGGGACAAGGGGAAGAGAATGATTTTGTTATACAAGCAATTGATAAGGGAATCAGTGAAACTAAGATCGAAATAAAATTTAATAATTCAAGCACAAGAATTCTAATTCCATTTACAGACGATGCTTCTGTTGAAAATGCAATAACCTGCTCGGCTGTTATGTTACAACTCGGGATTGCGGGTGATGATATTGAAAGACGAATGAAAAACCTCCATCCGGTAAATATGCGGCTGGAATTAAAAAAGGGAATTAACAACTGTTCAATAATTAACGATAGCTATAGTGCCGACCTAAGTTCATTAAACATAGCTTTGAACTTTCTTGTTAATCAAAGTGCCGGAACAAAGAAGACGGTGATATTATCAGATTTCCTGCATAGCGGCTTGCAGGATGAAGACTTGTACGAGGAAATTGCCGACGCATTACAGAATCATTCTGTTAATCATGTTATTGGAATCGGAGAACGAATTTCAACGTTGCTGCCGATTGCTTTTGGAAGTTCAACGCTGACCCAAGAATATTTCAACACTACTGAATCTTTTGTACAACATTATCGTTTCTCAAAATTTAAAGAAGAAACAATCCTGGTAAAGGGTGCCCGGATTTTTGAGTTTGAAAAAATTGTTCCCCTGCTGGAACAAAAAGCACATCAAACTATTCTTGAAATTAATTTGAATGCACTGACCCATAACCTGAAGCAGTACCAAAAAATATTGCAACCAGCTACCAAAGTAATGGCTATGGTAAAAGCATTTGCCTATGGAAGCGGCGGTGCAGAAATAGCAGGAGTATTGCAATTTCAGAAAGTAGATTATCTGGGTGTGGCATATGCAGACGAAGGAGTGGAGCTACGAAAAGCCGGTATCACACTTCCCATAATGGTGATGAACCCGGAAGAAAATGCTTTTGAAGCAATTGTTGAGCATAATTTGGAGCCGGAAATTTATTCTTTTCAATTGTTGCATTCTTTTGATTTGTTCTTAAAAGCGCAGGCATTACAACAATATCCTGTACATATAGAAATAGAAACAGGAATGAACCGGCTTGGTTTTTCCGTAAACGATATAGAGCAACTTGGTACTGAATTGAAGGCCACTTCATCTTTTAACATACAAAGCTGTTTTTCTCATTTGGCCGGTAGCGAAGAAAAGGGACAAGATGCTTTTACTGAAGAGCAAGCAATAAAGTTTCAACAGGCGGCAACCCAATTGCAAGAAAGATTGGGATATAGCTTTTTAAAACATATTGCTAATTCCGCAGCAGCTATTCGCCATCCGCATTTGCATATGGATATGGTGAGATTAGGAATTGGATTGTATGGGGTGGATAGCGCAGCTACCGGTAAATTAGATTTGCAAACAGTAGCTACACTTAAATCAACTGTAGCACAATTAAAGTATCTCAAGACCGGCGACTCGGTTAGTTATAACAGAAAGGGAGTAGTAAGTAGAGATTCTGTAATTGCTACTATTCGTATCGGTTATGCAGATGGCTATCCGAGAAGATTGGGAAATGGTGTAGGTAAGATTGCCGTAAAGGGAAAATTAGCACCGGTTATAGGAACTGTTTGCATGGATATGATAATGATCGATGTGACGGATATTGCTGCTGTGCAGGAAGCTGATGAGGTAATTGTATTTGGTAAAGAATTATCTGTACAGCAATTGGCTGAGTGGGCCACAACCATCCCCTACGAGATAATGACCGGTATTTCGCAACGAGTAAAACGGGTTTATTTTGAAGAATAATGATAGCTTTCAGCCTGTATTTGCAAATAAACTTAATCAGTAGTTAAATTTTTACAATAGGAAGCAAGCTCGTAGCTCATAACTAGCAGCTCGCAGCTTTCTCCATATATTTGCCCCTTATTATGAAGTCAATCAAAATACGGCATGTTGCATTTATAATCGCCGCCATCATCATTATAGACCAGGTGTTGAAAATCTGGATCAAGACAAGTCATCCAACAGGAGAGGTACTGCGGGTTGGTGGTATGGATTGGTTCCGTCTGCACTTTATTGAAAATCCCGGTATGGCCTGGGGTTGGAAATTTGGCAATGAAACTGGTAAAATGATCCTGACCTTGTTTCGACTGGCGGCAGTAATTTTTGGAACCTGGTATCTCGGAAAAATTGTTAAGCAGAAATATAGCAAGGGCTTTATCATTTGTGCGGCACTAATATATGCCGGAGCATTAGGTAACTTAATTGATAGTATGTTTTATGGAATGATATTCGACAAAGGTCTTCGGTATGACCCGGCTATCAACGATTATATTTCTTATTCAGGTATTGCAGAATTTTCATCCAGCGGTTATTCTTCTTTTTTACATGGTAGTGTAGTAGATATGCTGTACTTCCCTATGTTTAAAGGAACTTTCCCTTCCTGGTTTCCATGGGTAGGCGGCGAAGAGTTTGAATTTTTCAGTGCCATCTTTAATATTGCAGACATGTCCATTTCAACAGGTGTAATTACATTGTTGATTTTTCAAAAAAGATTTTTCAAAAAGCAAACGCCGGAAGAAAAACATTCAACTGTTGAAACAACTACTGATGTAAGCGACAAAATGCAGGTGCTTTAAAGTATAAAATTCAAAACCCCCGATTCGGGGGTTTTGCTTTAAGTTATAGGCTTTGTTAGCAATCATTTAATCATCACCATCTCTTTTTTGTTTCAATGTGAGTTGATAGTTAGACCAACTTTTTTTGTCTGGACTAAAACTATACTACGTTGATATTAACGGGTGTTGGCAATGTAACGTAAAGCTGCACTCATACTGGAGTCCGCCATCAGCGAAGCTCTTGCATTGTCTGCAACTCTTGTTTTGCCATTCAACACAGCTCGTAAATAAGGAGATTGATGTGATGCTTTGGCAGCAGGTTCCTGGTTTGGTCCCTTTGCCACATACGGGGAAAAGTAAAATGGTTGTGCATTACTTTTCATGGGGTGGTTGTTTTAGTTTTAAAATGGGGTTGGATTGTTAGTATGTTAAGGTAGTGCAGTCTTACCAGCATTTGCAACTATTTACCAATAAAAAGAGAGAAGAAACCGTAGTTTTTCTCTCTTTTTATTGGTGCTTTTACGATAAAATTTTAGTTCAGCTTACCTACCATATCACCCGGTTTCACCCATTCGTCAAACTCTGAGGGAGTTACATAGCCCAATTTCACCGCCATTTCTTTTAAAGTAGTTCCTTCCTTATGTGCCTTTTGTGCAATCTCTGCTGCTTTATAGTAACCAATCTTTGTATTTAACGATGTTACCAGCATCAGGCTGTTATCAACATGTTTTTTAATATTCGCTTCAATAGGCGCTAATCCAATTGCACATTTATCATTGAAAGAAACACAGCCATCACCAATCAATCTTGCGCTGTGCAAGAAATTATAAATCATCACCGGTTTAAAAACATTCAATTCAAAATGACCCATACTACCTCCCACACTTATTGCCACATCATTGCCCATTACCTGTGCAGCTATCATTGTTAGTGCTTCACATTGTGTTGGATTAACTTTTCCCGGCATAATAGACGAACCTGGTTCATTGTCCGGAATAAAAAGTTCACCTATACCACTTCTGGGCCCTGATGAAAGCATACGGATATCATTGGCGATCTTCATTAAGCTAACGGCTACCGTTTTTAATGCACCATGTGCTTCAACTATTGCATCATGTGCAGCCAATGCTTCAAATTTATTTTCAGCTGTTACAAATGGTAAACCAGTTAAGTTGGCAATATGTTTGGCAACATTCTTTGCATAGTTGGGTGGAGTATTAATGCCAGTACCAACAGCTGTTCCACCAAGAGCTAATTCACTTAAATGTGCCAATGTATTCCTAATGGCTTTCATCCCATGATCTAATTGCGAAACATAACCGCTGAATTCCTGTCCCACTGTTAATGGTGTGGCATCCATAAAATGGGTACGACCGATCTTCACCACTTTCATATACTGCTTGCTTTTTTTTGCAAGTGTATCTCTTAGTTTTTTGATGCCCGGCAATGTTGTTTCTACTAATATTTTATAAGCCGCAATATGCATGGCTGTTGGAAACGTATCGTTAGATGATTGCGATTTGTTCACATCATCATTGGGGTGCAGGAATTTTTCTTTGTCGGTAAGCTTGCCTCCTTTTAATACATGTCCCCGGTAAGCAACAACTTCATTTACATTCATATTGCTCTGTGTACCGCTACCGGTTTGCCAAACTACTAATGGAAAATAATCATCCAGTTTTCCTTTCAAAATTTCATCACATACTTTTCCAATTAATACCGATTTGTTTTTGGGCAACACACCAGCTTCCTGGTTGGTAATGGCGGCTGCCTTTTTTAAATAAGCAAAAGCACTTATTATTTCTTTCGGCATTTTATTTATATCCTGCGCAATTTTAAAATTATCGATACTGCGCTGGGTTTGTGCTCCATAATAGGCATCAGCCGGTACTTTTACCTCTCCCATGGTGTCTTTTTCTATCCTGTATTCCATATGTATATGCTTAAATTTTTATAGATGTTGCTTGCACGCCAAAGGGGCGGCTAAGGCGTTGCAAAGGTAGGCCAATCGCCCAAACGGTTAATCCATTTTTGTTTTAAAAGTTCACTTTCCGGCCTTATATTGCTATCGGGTAATGCAACTTTGTCAACCTCTTTTTCCTCAAATAATAACAAAACCAACCTTCATAAATCAGCCTATAAAATCCTTCCCGGAGATTTTATGCAGCGCTTAAATTTAGATATGAGATATTTTTTTTTACATCTGCTTGTTTTTATAGCATCAACAAGTGTGGCACAGCAAAAAACAGCTGCTCCATTACCTTCCAAACAACAATTAGCCTGGCATGAGACAGAGTATTATCTCTTCATGCATTTTGGCCCCAACACATTTAGCGGAAAAGAATGGGGAGAAGGCACAGAGCCAGCTGATATGTTCAATCCTACTAATTTGGATTGCAGACAATGGGCAAGAGTAGCAAAAGAGTCAGGTGCAAAAGGAATTATAATTACTGCCAAACATCATGATGGATTTTGTTTGTGGCCCAGTAAGTTTTCAAAACATACAGTAAGGGAGAGTAAATGGAAAAATGGCCAGGGGGATGTTTTAAAAGAGCTATCACAAGCCTGCCGGGAATTTGGATTAAAGTTTGGCGTTTATATTTCTCCCTGGGATAGAAATCATCCTGACTATGGTACCGAAAAATATAATGATGTGTTTGTAGGGATGATGAAAGAGATTTTTCAAAATTATGGCCCCATTTGGGAGTTGTGGTGGGATGGCGCAAATGGTGAAGGTCCGAATGGTAAAAAGCAAGTGTATGATTGGAGAAGATATGAAAATACCGTCCGCCAGGTTTCACCAAGAACGGTAATCTTTAGTGATATTGGCCCTGATATAAGATGGGTAGGTAATGAAAAAGGAATTGCCAGTGAACCAAACTGGAATTTTTTAGACACGGCCGGTTTTAAAAGGGGCGAAGGGGCACCGCCAACGGATACGTTGGGTAGAGGAAACTACAATGGCAGTTTGTGGATACCTGCAGAGTGTGATGTAAGTATTCGTCCAGGTTGGTTCTGGCGTACAGCAGAAAATGATAAAGTAAAAACGCCAAAGCAATTGTTTGACTTGTATTTGAAATCCGTTGGAAGAGGCGCCAACCTTTTACTAAATGTACCGCCCGATAGCAGGGGATTGATTCATGAAAAAGATTCTGCAGCATTAGTAGGGTTTAAAAATCTACGAACAGAAAGCTTTGGTGAAAACTTACTAAAGCAGGCCGAAACCTATTATGAGTTTACCCAAAGGGATTTTTCTCAAAAGCCTTTTGTTATCCGCAGCTTTGATTCTACTGTAACTTCTTATGGAATTAATCTGCAAAACTTTGTAGTAAAGTTGAAGCAGCCATCAAAAGTTAATTGCATAGTATTAAGAGAAGCAATACATCTGGGGCAAACTGTTCGGCGATTTAGTGTAGTGTTGTATAATGGAGAAAAAGCGATTGGTGAAATACAAGGCAGAAGCGTTGGCAGAAAACGGATCCTCACTTTCCCAACTACCAACATTACTTCTTTTAGGGTATATTTAGAAGATGCAGAGGGGCATGATAATATAAGTGGAATAGCTGCCTACTTGATTGATGAGAAGCTAATAGAAAAATAATTATTTGCCATTAAATATGGCCTTTCTTTTTTCTAAAAAAGCAGTCGTTCCTTCTTTCATGTCTTCTGTAGCAAAAGCGTTTCCAAATTCTTCAATTTCTAATGCATAGCCATCTTTAGTTTCATCATAAACGGCGTTAGCAGCTTTTATACAACCTGCTACTGCAAGGGGTGCTTTGGAATTAATAATTTCAAGAATTTTTTTGGTATGCTCCAATAATGTTTCGGCGGTGGTTACATAATTCACCAAACCCAATTGTTTTGCTTCATTCGCATCTATCATATGTGCACTCATCAATAATTCCATCGCTTTGCCTTTGCCGATCAATTGCACTAATCGTTGTGTGCCACCATAACCGGGTATCAATCCAAGGTTAACTTCTGGCTGACCAAATTTTGCATTTTCTGCCGCCACCCTAAAATGACAACTCATCGCTAATTCACAACCGCCACCCAATGCAAAACCATTTACTGCAGCAACAATAGGCTTGGCTGAGTTTTCAATCCTGGCAAAAACATCTTGACCTCTTTTTGCTAATACCATTGCATCAGCTTTATTCAATCCGCCAAACTCCGAAATATCGGCACCGGCTACAAATGCCTTTGGCCCAGCACCAGTTATAATAACTGATTTTATTTCAGCATTGCTTTCTATTTCATTTAATGCGGTATTCAAATCGGTGAATACATCTTTATTTAACGCATTGAGTTTATCAGGACGATTGATTGTAATGGTGTAGATACCGTTTTCAAGTGTAGTAAGCAGTGTTTGAAACATGTAGAATGATTTTGTCAAAAGTAGGAATAAAAACTAATCGGCAGAGAGCCTGGTAAATTCATCATTTACACTTATAAAGGCATGATATTGGCACACTATAAATAGCAAAATTTTCTATCCCGAAATTATAACCAAAGGCAACTGTTTCATGAAGTCAGATCAAGGAAAAAAGCAGCGGAAAGATATTTTTGAACGGCTTCCTGAAGCAATTACAAAGTTCAAAAAAAATGTAATTGAACCTTTTTTTATTGATACCAGCAATAGCGTAGAAGAAAGCCTCCCATTAAGAGCTGAAATTTTTACAGTTGAGCAATTAGAGCAACATGCCAGAACCCTTGCAAGTCGCCACATTCTCATCAGTAAAGAGCTTTCTGAACAACTTTTAAAGCGTCTCGCAGAAAATGAGGCCATATTACTTGAAGTTCATTCTATTCTTACCGAAAATGTAAAACAGGAAAGCCGAATTACACCGGCTGGTGAATGGTTGCTCGATAATTTTTACCTGATTGAAGAACAGATCTACACAGCAAAAAAGCATTTACCTAAAGGATATAGCCGGGGGCTGCCTCAATTAGCCAAAGGTGCCTCTGCGGGATTGCCCCGTGTTTATGATATAGCTGTGGAAATTATTTCCCATACTGATGGCCATGTGAGCTTGTTTAGTCTGCAAAATTTTGTTTCCGCTTACCAGGAAATTAATTTTTTACATCTTGGTGAATTATGGGCCATCCCCATTATGCTTCGATTGGCCTTATTGGAAAATCTCCGCCGGCTTTCTATCCAGATATCTATTGATATAACCAATAAATCGCTGGCCACTTCATGGGCTGATGAAATGATTAAAGTTGCTGAAAAAGACCCCAAGAATTTAGTATTGGTGATAGCGGATATGGCGAGAGCAAAACCACCTATGGCAAGCTCATTTGTTGCAGAACTTACCAGGAGAATACAGGAAAAAGGCAGTTCACTACAGTTAGCGATGAACTGGCTGGAACAAACATTATCAGAAAATGGTTTAAGCAGTAATGAACTGGTGCAGCAGGAAAATCAAAAGCAGGCAGCAGACCAGGTTTCCATTAGCAATAGTATCAGCAGTCTTCGTTTCTTAAGTACTACCGATTGGCGGGATTTTGTAGAAGCAACAAGCATCATGGAAGCAACACTTTCGCAGGATGCCGCCGGTATCTATTCTATGATGGATTTTGATACAAGAGACAGTTACCGGCATGTGGTTGAAAACCTGGCGAAGAAAAGTGAGTTCTCGGAGCAGCAGATTTGCGAAATGATTGTGAATTGCACTAAAGAAAATCTGCAGAAAAATGGATTGACAAGAGCTGCACATGTGGGCTATTACCTGAAAGGAAAAGAATTAAAAAGAATTGAAAAATTGTCGGGAGCTAAACTGTCGTTTAGAGAGAAAAATAAAAAACTCGTTAATAGAATTCCCTTGTACACCTATATAGGAGGGATACTTTTTTTATCGATACTTATTTGCTGGGCACTAATAAGTAAAGCACATACTGAGGGATTAAGAAATTGGGAATTGATAGTTTTATCTGCACTTGCATTGCTTGCTACTAGTATGGTTGCCGTATCCATCATTAATTGGATAGTAACGATAACTGCAAGGCCAGCCTTATTGCCAAGAATGGATTTTTCTTCAGGCATTCCGGATGAACACCGAACCATGGTGGTAGTACCTACAATTATCGGTAGTATAGCCGATGTAAATAATTTAGTGGAAGGAATTGAAATACGTTTTTTAGCGAATAGGGATGCTAATCTTCTTTTTGCATTACTAACAGATTTTAAAGATGCACAGCAGGAGCAATTGCCGGAGGATGAAGAAATTTTACGCTATGCGGCAAAAAAAATCAAGAAGCTTAATAATAAATATGAACGATCTGCTAATGACACCTTCTTTCTTTTTCACCGCCCCAGAAAATGGAACAGCCGTGATAAAGTATGGATGGGCTTTGAACGTAAGCGGGGAAAACTCGGCGATTTAAATGCACTAATAAAAAGAGGAAGTGAGGAAAACTTTTCATTGATTGTGGGTGAAAAGGAAATATACAGCACGGTAAAATATATTATTACTCTCGACACTGATACACAGTTGCCAAGAGATGTAGCCTGGAAGATGACAGCAACGTTAGCTCATCCGTTAAACCAACCAATCTATTCCGAAAAGAAAAAAAGAGTGGTGGAAGGATATTCGATCCTGCAACCAAGAGTCTCTAATAGTTTGCCGATGGATGAAAGTTCTATTTATTCAAGAATGCATGGAAATGATCCCGGAACTGATCCTTATACAAGAGCAACTTCGGATGTGTACCAGGATTTATTTTCCGAAGGTTCATTTATTGGTAAAGGAATTTATGCTATTGATAGTTTTGAAATGGTATTGAAGAAAAGGTTTCCGGATAACCGGATACTGAGCCATGATTTACTGGAAGGGGCTTATGCAAGAGCAGGTCTTATTACCGATGTACAGTTGTATGAAGAATATCCATCCTCCTACATTACAGATATGCGTCGACGCCATCGTTGGATAAGGGGCGATTGGCAAATTGCTACATGGATACTTCCGTTTATCCCCGGCTATACTAATAAGTTGCAGTTTAATCCGCTTTCTGCTTTATCTAAATGGAAAATATTTGATAACCTGCGGCGAAGCCTTGTTCCGGTATCGTTATTATTACTACTCTTATTTGGTTGGATTGTATCTTCTAATCCTTTCTTCTGGACGATGGCCGTGTTGGCAATTATTTTTCTGCCTGTTTTTGTGGGGTTTTTTTGGGAGCTTTTCAAAAAACCGGCGGATGAACTTTTTGTACAACATTTTATTTATACCAGTCGTTCGTTAAAGGATAATATTGTTCAGCAACTGGTGGGTTTTATTTTCCTTCCTTTCGAAATGTTTGTAAATAGCGGTGCTATACTTCGTACAGTATGGCGCATTTATATTTCCCGAAAAAATTTATTGCAATGGAATCCTTATAGTAACCGCCATTCAAATGAGAAATCAATTATCGGTGCTTATAAGGTAATGTGGTTTTCGCCATTCTTTGCGATGGCTATTTTTATTTTGCTGACTTTTTATGGTCCCATAACACTAGCGAAAGTGTTGCCGTTATTATTGACCTGGGCAGCAGCTCCATTTATTGCATGGTATATAAGCAAACCGCATAATGAAAAGAAAGCAGAGCTATCTCTTGAACAGTCCATTTATCTCCGAAAGCTGGCCCGAAAAATATGGTCATTCTTTGAAATCTATGTAGGTCGTGGTGATAACTGGTTGCCACCCGATAATTACCAGGAAGAACCGGTGGAAAGAATAGCACACCGTACATCGCCTACCAATATTGGCCTTTCTTTATTAGCCAATCTCACTGCTTATGATTTTGGCTATAGCACTGCCAGGGAAGCAATTGAATTAACGGGGAATACCATTAACACCATGCAGCGAATGGAAAAGTACCGGGGCCATTTATATAATTGGTACGACACACAAACGCTGATGCCGTTAAGTCCCCGTTATGTTTCTACGGTAGATAGTGGTAACCTGATGGGACACCTCATCACATTGAAACAGGGATTGATAGCAATACCCAATGACAAAATTGTACAAAAAAATAGTGCAGATGGTCTTGTGGATGAAATAAGAATATTGGCCCAAATACTAAATTCGCCGGGAATTAAAAAAATTCTGGATAAACTCCCTCCGGAAAATGAAATTGATCTTGATGACCCCATAACAATTAAGAGTAAACTGGACAACCTCGAAGAATTGCTTACTAAAACACTGGCGCAGTTAGATACAGATCCCGAAGAAGAAGCTGAATGGTGGATTCAAAAAATATTTTCCCATATTAAAAATATCAGGAAAGACTTAAAAACTTTTTTACCATGGGTATTTGTAAAGAACTGTCCTGTTAAATTCAAAAATAATTTACCAGTACTGCCCGGCATACCCACTATCAAAGAATTAGCCCGTATCGAACAACAATTATTATTTCATATCAATTCACTTTATTTTGATGATAATACAAATGAAGAGAATGAGTGGCTTTCCCGTTACAGAAATGCAATTGTGGAATCTGGAAGTAAAGCAAAGGCAATCATCCTCAGCATTGAACAATTGGCGGCAAAGTGTACCCAACTTATCAATATGGATTTCGAATTTCTATATGATAAATCACAACATTTATTAACTATCGGGTATAATACGGATGAACACAGAAGAGATAATAGTTTTTATGATCTGCTGGCATCTGAAATACGACTCACTACTTTTTCTGCTATATCCGAAGGGAAATTGCCCCAGCAAAGTTGGTTCGCATTAGGTCGTCAATTAACGAATATCGGTAGTACTCCTGTTCTTCTATCATGGAGTGGTTCTATGTTTGAATACCTGATGCCACTACTGGTAATGCCCGGTTATAAAAACACTTTGCTGGATCAAACAACGAAAGCAGTTATTCAGCGGCAGATGGAGTACGGTAAAAAGAGAGCTGTGCCATGGGGTATTTCAGAATCCGGGTACAATATGGTAGATGCACATCTTAATTATCAATATCATCCATTTGGTGTACCTGGTCTTGGTTTTAAACGTGGCCTTGGGGAAGATCTTGTTGTGTCACCTTATTCAACAGTAATGGCATTGATGGTTTCGCCACAAGATGCGTTGGATAATTTAAAAGTATTAAAAGCCGAAGGCTTTGAGGGACGGTTCGGATTTTATGAAGCTATTGATTATACCCCTTCCCGCCTGGCCCGCAAACAAAATTTTGCTGTCGTAAAATCATTTATGGCCCATCACCAGGGTATGAGTTTTTTATCCATCAGTTATTTACTCAATCAGCAACCCATGCAACAGCGGTTCAGTGCTGATATCGGTGTAAAATCTGCTTTGCTATTATTACAGGAAAGAATTCCCCGTGTTACTACTTTCTATTCACCCCGTGTTCATGAAACGGATACCAGCATAGCACCAAGCAGTGGTGGATATATGCGGGTATTAGATACGCCGCATACAACCATTCCAGAAGTACAATTATTATCGAATGGCCGCTATCATGTAATGGTAACAAATGCAGGAGGTGGCTACAGCCGTTGGAAAAATATTGCATTGACCCGTTGGCGGGAAGATAGCACCTGCGATAATTGGGGAACCTTTTGTTATATCCGGGATATAGAAAATAACGCCTCCTGGTCCGCTTCTTTTCAACCTTCGTTAAAAGAGGGAGATAATTATGAAGCCGTTTTTTCACAAGGAAGAGCTGAGTTTCGCCGCCGGGATCTGTTATTAGAAACGCATACAGAAATTGTAGTGTCACCGGAAGATGATATAGAATTACGAAGGGTACATATTACCAATAGATCCCGCAAAAAAAGAACGATTGTTGTTACCAGTTATGCAGAAGTAGTGCTGGCTGTTCCGATATCGGATGAAGTGCATCCGGCTTTCAGTAATCTTTTTATACAAACAGAATTGAATGAGCAGCGTAATGCTATCATTTGTACCCGCCGTGCCAGGTCGGATAATGAAAATAATCCCTGGATGTTTCACCTGATGAAAGTGCATGATGCGGAAATTAAAAATGTGTCGTATGAAACAGACAGGGGTATATTTATCGGAAGGGGAAATGACATTCATAGCCCGGATGCAATTAACCAGGCGTCTACTTTATCAGGAAGTAATGGTTCTGTATTGGATCCTATTGTTTCTATTCAATATAAAATTGTATTGGAGCCATACGAGTCGGCAACGATTGATATGATCTTTGGAATTGCTGACACAAAAGAGAGTAACCGGGTGTTAGAATTAGCATGGACACATAGCCAGGTAATACTACGGCAGATCAATGCAGTGGAATCGGACGCACAGTTGTATTCAAGGTTGGCCAGCTCCATTATTTTCAGCAATGCTGCTTTGCGTACAGATCCCTCCATTATTATTAAAAATCATCGGGGTCAATCTGGCTTGTGGGGATATTCTATTTCAGGCGACTTGCCTATTGTGTTATTACAAATTGAAGACTCAGCTAATATAGAATTAGTAAAGCAATTGGTACAGGCTCATGCTTACTGGCGGTTAAAGGGATTGCTCGTTGACCTGGTTATATGGAACGAAGATCATGGTGGCTATCGCCAGCTATTACACAATGAGATACAGGGAATTGTTTCGCCGGGTAGTGTTATTGATGTAAAGGATCAGTTCGGTGGAATTTTTATCCGCTCTGCAGACCAGATCAATTTCTGACCGGTTAGGAACATTGGAAGAGCAAATAAACGGACGTACTAAAATAAAATCAACCATTCCTTATTTTAGCCCGACTAAATTTACTCCATCGCTGGATACATCCATTGCAACTCCCACCGATCTGTTATTCTTCAATGGCTATGGAGGTTTTTCAAAAGATGGAAAAGAATATGTTATCACAACCACTAACAACCGGTTTACACCAGCACCCTGGATCAATGTAATTGCTAATCCCGGTTTTGGTAGTATCATTACTGAAAGCGGACAATCATATACCTGGATAGAAAATGCACATGAGTTTCGGCTTACTCCCTGGAACAATGATCCGGTATCTGATTTAAAGGGCGAAGCTTTTTATTTACGGGATGAAGAAAGCGGACGTTTCTGGTCGCCGATGCCATTGCCCGCCACCGGTAAATCACCTTATATTACCCGCCACGGATTTGGCTATAGCATTTTTGAACATAGTGAAGATGGTATTGAAACCAATGCCTGTATATATGTAGATATAGAAGCACCGGTAAAATTTATTGTTTTGAAAGTGCATAAATGGGTGTTGGGTGATCTGCGTTCCAAATCATTAATGCATATAGTAACAGAATTGGACACACGAAGTGGAGCTATCCTTGCCCGCAACGCATACAACACAGAATTTGAAAATAAAGCAGCATTTTTTGATGTGGATGAACCTAATAAATATTTTACTACCGATAGGGTAGAGTTTATTGGTCGTAATGGTACATTGAATAATCCTGAAGCAATGTCAAAAGCCAAGCTTTCCGGAAAATCAGGTGCGGCATTAGATCCCTGTGCGGCTATACAGGTAATTGTTGATTTGGCGGATGATGAAGAACAGGAAATAATTTTCAGATTAGGTGCAGGAAAAAATAATGAGATACATGAACTGGTACGTCAGTTTGAAGGAAGTGCTGCAGCAGCAAATGCATTGAAAAAAGTAAAAGCCTACTGGCAGGAAACATTACAGGCCGTGCAAATAGAAACACCAGATACAGCAACTAACGTAATTGCAAATGGATGGCTCAATTACCAGGCATTGGCCTGCCGTATGTGGGCCCGCAGTGGTTTTTATCAATCCGGCGGAGCCTTTGGTTTCAGGGATCAATTGCAGGATGTATTATCACTGGTGCATACAAAGCCATTGATTGTGCGGCAACAAATTTTGCTATGCGCATCCCGTCAATTTAAAGAAGGAGATGTGCAGCATTGGTGGCATCCTCCTGCCGGCAGAGGAGTAAGAACTACCTGCTCCGATGATTATTTATGGTTGCCTTATGTAACCAGCCGTTATATTTCAACAACGGGTGATGTGGCTATACTGGATGAATTAGTTTATTTCCTGGAAGGCCGTGTATTGAATGCAGGAGAAGAATCGTATTATGATCTGCCCATACAATCTGACCAGCAGGGCAGTTTATATGAGCATTGTGTAAAAGCTATTGAACATGGCTTGCGTTTCGGTAGCAACGGCTTGCCCTTAATAGGCTCCGGCGATTGGAACGATGGTATGGATAAAGTAGGACAGCATGGAAAAGGAGAAAGTGTATGGCTGGCTTTTTTCTTATATGATATATTGATGAAGTTTATTGAAGTAGCTATACTTAAAAACGATCAAGCCTTTGCACAAAAATGTAACCAGCAAGCAGAACAGCTTCAAAAAAACATACAGCAACATGCCTGGGATGGTGATTGGTATCGCCGTGCATATTTTGATGATGGTACACCATTGGGTTCCAAACAAAATGATGAATGTAAAATAGATTCCATTGCACAGAGTTGGTCGGTAATTTCAAAAGCAGGTACAGCAGAACGTACGGTTACAGCTATGCAATCGGCTGCCAACTATTTAATTAACCAGGAGGATCAGCTGATACAATTATTCAATCCTCCTTTTGATAAATCTACTATGAATCCTGGCTACATAAAAGGGTATGTACCGGGTGTACGGGAGAATGGTGGACAATATACCCATGCTGCTATTTGGTTGGTAATGGCTTTTGCTTTGCAGGGTGATAAGAAAAAAACATGGGAGTTATTGCAAATGATAAATCCGGTAAATCACGGAAGCGACCCAACCACGGTGGAGCAATATAGAATAGAACCTTATGTAATTGCTGCCGATGTGTATGGTGTAAAAGAACATAAAGGCAGGGGAGGATGGAGTTGGTACACCGGATCATCCGGATGGATGTACCAATTGATCATTGAATCATTTATCGGTTTACAACGAAAAGGAAATACGTTGAGCTTTTCTCCCTGCCTGCCGGTTGATTGGCCGTCGGTAAAAATTAGTTACCGATATAATACAGCCCGGTATAACATTGAACTGATACAGCAGCCAGACCAAAGTAGCGGTGAACCAAAAATGATAATGGATGGAAAGGAAGAAACAGGAAATACTATTGTATTAAAAGATGATGGGCAGGAGCATACAATAAAAATATTTTTACCGCTATTGTAATTGGGCAAAACTATTTTATTCTGTCTTTGCTTCTATTTTGAAGGTGCCGTTACCGGTTTCTGTTACAAATAGCAAACCTCTTTTGCCCGCAGCATTTTCTATAATAAAGCATCGCTGATAATAGTCGTTGCTGTTTCTTATTACAGCAAAATTCGCTAACGAGTTAGTAGTAAGATAGCCGGTCATCCGTTTTAGATCGGCTACCGTTTTGCATTTGGTAAACTGATCGTTATCAAAACCAATGGCAACAATTTTTGTTACAGTGCCGGTAAGATGTGCCGGCACTTTTTCATTATCTGTTTTAAGGTTGAACCATTCTGTGGTAATTAATTTGTCGGATTTGGTTTTGAAAATGCCAAAGTCCAGGTCTTCTTTTACAGTGGATGCTTCTCCCGCAGTATAAGCTTTCTGTTTTTTTACACTCAGGTAGCAAGTACTATCAGGGTGCATGGTTACGGTGAATGTTTTTAGGTTTTGGCCGAAGCTGATACTTGCAGCGAACAGGGCAATAAGAGTTAGTTTGAATTGCATGTTATTAGTTGGTTGATTGGTTAAGGTTGAATGTTGGCGGCCTGTTTCCGCAGGGCAATATATGATTTTATCTAATTCAGGAAAATACTATGCAGCCTGTTAAAAATCATTTGTCAATCCTTTTTTTACTACAAATTTTCTGAAGTGCATCCTGTTGGATATATCTTTTAATTTATTCGCTGCTTCTTCTTTTAATTCTTCGGGAGTGTATTGCGTTACATAACAATTCAACGCTTCTATTGCTTTTTGTTCATCTTCCGCAGTAAAGCTGATTTGTACATTAACATACTGATCGTCCATATAACTTCCGTCGACTACTGATGTTGCTCCTTTTGTCCAGGCAAAATAATAGAGTGGATATTTATTGACCCAACCCTCTGCCAGCAAAATCTCCGTAACAGCACCACTCACTACAATATGTTCTGAATGATGTGTATCACCATCAGGACCGGCTGCGAGTATGATGTCAGGATTTATTAAAGGAATTCTTACTCGTAATGAATCCAGGAAACGCTGCTGTTCTTTAAAATAGTTGCCGGTGCCGATCTTTGTATCCAGTCTTTCTATGCCCAGGAATATTGGAGGCTCCAGGCCCAGGGCATTGCAACTACAGACTGTTTCTGTTTTTCTTATGGAACCTAATGAATCTCCCGCCGGGATCTTGGTAACTCTTGTACCATCTTTACCATCCGTGGCAATAATCACAAAAACTTTATTTCCCAATCTGGCATATTTATGTAGCACTTCGCTGATCGCCGTTTCATCATCCGGATGTGCCCCTACAAAAAGAATAGTTCTTTTGTTTTGTATGTTTTGTGCATTACAAAATGAAAAGGCATGAAGCAGCAGCAATAATAATAATTTATTGACCATGGTATCGAGCAGGCTTGCCGAAGTGGGGATAGAATTCCGTCCCGCTAAGTAAAGCTATATTTATAAATAAAAGTTGATGATATGTACATAGCTAAATAGATAAGCTCAAGCTGGATATGCAGATGCATAATGAACAAAAAGTTGAAATACGGCTTCCGTTAGCCTGTATTTTGACAATACCCATGTGAACGACTGCCCTTTTAGTCGTTTAACATTTAGAACGATACTTTTAAAACGTCTACCCCCTTTGCAGTAATGAATAACAACTTGATTGGTCCTACTGACTTATAACCTAGCAACTCTTTCTGCTGAAGAAATTGGATATCTTTATTTATATCGTCCGGAAAACTCTTAATAAGTACTTGGTCTTCCATTGGTTCATTCTTTATAGCCTCAAGAATTGATTGTTGTAAGTTAGATAAAGTGATGTGTTCAATCTCCTTAATTTCAGTTGAGCCACTTTGTGGGGTGTCAGGATGAATTTTGAAAATTGTTAAAAAGAAACTTCTTGCTTCGTCAGTCAAAAGAGTTGGAGCAGGAGATTCATTCCTTTTTAATGCATCAATTATTGTCGGAATTCCTGTAGCATATTTTTCAGCTAAACGAAGATTTTTAAGCCACTCTCCCAACCGAATGTTGCGATAATTTCTTGCAACAACTTTAAGTTGAAGTAGAGCATTTTTGTCAATAGGTGGTAATGGTCCGGGATAACTTAGAATTTCGATTCTTCGGTCAGATCCGGTCTTGAAAATTCTAATTTCGTTTGGAGTGGGATTCTCATAGCTCCTATGATACAAAGCATTTACTACTGCTTCTTCAAGTGCTTGATATGGGTAATTAAAAAATCTATCAACTTCTGATTTAGTAGTTTCTTTCCTTGTAAATCGTTTTATTACAGTTGAATCAAGGTATTCCATAATTTGCCGAATCTGATTTTGTACTGGCCCAGTAAAAACTTTTTCAGAATACTTAGTTCCAGATTCATCTTCAAATTCAACTATGTTGGTTTTGCATCCTTCAAAATATTTTTCAGGCTCTTTACAGAAAAGAAGTAGGCCAACATTAAGTGGTTTAATATTCTCTTTTTGTCCTCTTGCTATTTGCATTTTTAAGCTAATGTCTTCTAATGACATTTTGGGAGCATCGTTGAAAAGCTGACTTTTCACTTCTTGTAAATAAGAAAGAATCAGCCCTAAGTCTAGATCGTTGAGCTTTGCTTTCAAATTTACCCGATCGTCAAAATGCCTATTTGCAGCTAATTCTCTTAACTCCACCTCCAATTCAGGCGTAGCTATAATGGATGCAGAAGCAGGTCGCACATAAATTCGCCTTTGCCCTTTTGGGCCTAGGGTCGTTGGCGCCGTATAGGGTCGTTCCTCGCCTGTAGTTATCCAAATAACAATAATATGCCTTCCTTGAAAAATTACAGGTTCAATTACAGGAAAAAAATTTGGTTGGATCTTAAAACAAAGATTCAGTAGTTCTTTTTGAATCGGGTCAATTTGATTATCATTTAGGCCTATTGGTGGTAGGACTGCAACACCATCTTTTTCTTCTACACCTACTACAATATATCCACTTCCATATTCCCTTATGTCATTTGCAAATGCACAAATTGAATGGACTACATCTTCGGGATTCCATCCTTTTTTAAATTCAATACGTACTGATTCAACAGTTCTTGCATTAATTAAGTCATCAATGTTTACAGGTAGTGCCATTAATTATTTTGAAATTGAAAGTTCGTTAATACAATCGGAAGTAGCGACAGGTTTTTCCACTTTATAATGACGCCTTAGCATTCCATGAAATTTACTACCTAACCAGGCTTCATGCTTTAAATTCATCCAAAAGGAATCTACTGTTTCATTATGTGCCCTTAGGGCAGATGTTTTTACAGCCTTATCAAGCTCGTCACTCATTTTGTCCACTCCTAGAGGCAAAGGATTTGAGCTAATGTCTCTGTGCATGAATAATCTTCTTAAAACATCTTCCCGTTTGAATCTCATTGAATGAAATTCCCCGTGTGTAATTACTACATGTTTAGGTTTCAATAGAACCAAAAATGTTGGTAATGCTGGAAGTGTAGATCCACAGGTGTCAAGATCAATTAAATCAATATTTGTTTTATTTACTTTCAAATCAGCAGCGGCTTCAATTGCATCCCCTGTGAAAAAGTAGACTCTTTTTTTGCCTTTCACATATAGTTTCCAAATACCTTTTTTTGTTTCTTTTTTTACAAAGCCATTTTTTTGGGCTGATTTTTCAAACTGCTTCAATTTTGATTTCATTATTTCACTTGCGAACACTTTGTCTGCAATTTCAATCCATTTGAATGTTTGATGACCCGCACCTGCGTATGCATCAAAAACAATAGTTGGGTTTACCTTTTTAGCAATAAGGGTTGTGAAATCTTCTTTGTCATCACGATAAACAGCCCCAAACAAATCATGTTTAATTCTCAATTTTCTTACTTTGCTTCTAATGCTAGGTAAAGTCCTATGTGGGAAGAGCCCTTTTAACTTTTTTGAATCAAACAATTCCTTCTTCAAGAAAGCAAGAAGGAGTTTTTCGTCTTTATCACTCCATAAGATTGGTTCAGTATATGCTTTTCGTCTTTGAAGCTTCATTTTATTTTTCCTTGAGAGCTTTAAGTTCTAAACTTTTTCTGAATGATTCCATTGGTTCATGAGGTAAAGGAGGGGCGATACTATGAACTCTTATCCAGTCAGGCGTTCCGTTGAAAGGGCTTTGAATCCAAAATTGCCCTTGCCCAAAGCTATTAGCTATATATTCAAGTCCATCATCTAAAAAAGCATATTTTGCATTCTTTGGATTTATTTTCATGACTATTCTTGTGGGACATTGTTCCGGTACAATTTCGTGAAGGTCTTTAGGATTTTGAGTGCTTAAAATCAAATTGATCCTAAATTTCCGACCTTCTCTGGCAAGTTTTTCAAAGTTGGAACGTAATCGTTCAAATACACCAGGTGAGCCAAAGCTGTTAGGTTTGGCCGGAATGATTTGATGAGCTTCATCAAAGAAAACATATGTATTACTCATCTCCTTTTTATTTTCGTAAAGCCATTTCACCAGTTGCATTTCCCACATTAACCTTTCATCTTGATTCAAATGATCAAGATAAAGAATTGTAGTCCCTTTGAATTCAAAGACATTTAATGGATTTTGATCAGTTTTTATTGCGTCACTATCAATATCAAAATATCTTTTGAGATTATTTAATGCTCTTCTAGCAGCTTCATATGTACTTCTATAATACGAAACTCCGCTTGTGGGTAAAACAATAGTGCTTCCCGAATTATTACCTAACAATCTATTAAGTGCTGCATCCAATCTTTCAATAGTTGGCTTTTCGCTTCTACTTCTTAAGCTTTCTGCAACATCATCCAATAACCCCGGAGCTTGCTCTGAAGTTATTCTAAATAAATACTCAACATCAGAAGGGTTTGATAAATCTTGCAGCCTTAAACTTATTTCTTTTACTATAACTCCTCTATTATTTGCAAGCCGTTTCAGGCGAACAAGGTCTTCATCCTTCTCATCATTCTTTATTTTTGGGATCACTAATTGAAATGGTTCAAGATGTTTTTTTGCATCTTCTTTTGTTTCACGACTTACTTTTCTTTGCCAGGCTAATTTTGGTTCTAAAATATTCCCTTTCCCGTGTGCATCGACGAAATCCCAAAACAGAAGTTGGGAAATATCACCTTGCACATCTGTCAAAATCACTCTATCCTTTTTGTTTCGTTTTCTGATTTGATACGCCAAATTTTTAAGTAAAACAGTTTTACCTGAACCACTTTCACCAACTATGAAAACATGTTTGTTATCCAAGTTTTCAATGTCCCATCGGTAAGTCAAAAATTTATTGTCTGTTTCATATGGGGCGTTTCCAAATCCAATCATACCTAGTTCTAGACCTTGTTCCCTGATATTTAAAATTTGTTCCAAGGAGGGAGATGGGTCGTTTTCTACTTTGGTAACATTCGGAAAAATTAGTTTGCTCACAGCAGAGGGCGGTCTTTGAATTGCAGAAGAAATAAAGCCGTTTGAAGAGCTTTCATCACTCAACATTTCCCGAAGCAATTCGACTCTGATAATCATTGGTTGATGAGTATGTGGCCCGTTTAATTCATCCAAAGGTTTTAAAACTTCATTTACATCATATTTTTGATCTTGCAAGTAGAGCATACTTTGTTTCTCAGGATTAAAAGGGGAAATTATTTTAAGACCCGCAACCCTGCATGCAATCCATAAATCTTGATTTTCCCTTCTATCTGAAATTAATGCTGTTGCACCCATTGCCAATGAGGGCATATTGTTTGGATCGTGAACAATATACTCGGCAAATGCACCTCGTTCATCTACTCCAAAAGGAGAATTAACGTCGTGGTACGGTCTTGCATAAAATTTCTGAAGATTTGTTATAGGCTTTTCCATATATTTAATATTGTTCTGCTAATTCAAGTTTTTTATTGCTTAGTGCTGCTAACGTCTGCTTCTCGAGTAACTCCTTTTCGTAATTCAATTGACATAAATCGTCGGCTACCAATTGAATATAAGGTGCTTTTCCACCAAGTTCATGTTGCCAAGCTACAACTGCGATTGCTTCTTCAACAAGCTGTTTGTTGTTTTCATACATAAAGAAGGGGATTTCAATTCTAATAAATGTTTGTGGCCTTGTTTTTCCTCTATAATAACAACACAATGGCATGAAATCTCTATGTAATTCTTCAGTTGCTTTTGTACAGGCACCTTGTCTGGCAATTGGAACAGCTTTTATCAAAGGAGTTCTATATCCGGGGTTCAAAATTCTTTGCAATAAAAGAGAATCTGTACCTATGGAATAAATGCTTTCCTTGGTAACATCATCACCAGGAAAATACAGCTGTCTCAACTCCGGAAATGAACAAAGTGTTTCAAGAATTAATTTGGAATCATTAATACGTTTGGAAACACACACCAAAATTTGATTGTTCCATTGAATAACTGGTCGCATTCCTTCGACCGAATCTTCTTCTGCACTACTTGTTGAATATAAAGGCCCATCTTTAATACAAATTGTTTTCTTAGATGCGTCTGTTTCTATTTCTTCTAAACATAAAAGCTCAAGTGCTTGCTGAAATTTAACAGCCCAACCTAAGGCATGACCAGACGGGCTTTTTTCACTTGACTCATGGTCATAGCCAACCATAAACGGTTTCGAATTGTCTTGCTTTATATAATTGAAAATGCCTACACTTTTTTCTCCGTGCTTTTGTTTTTTTAGTTTATTGTTAGTGTGTTCAATTACATTTTCTTTAAAAATATTTCCATCAACCCATGTAACAGCACTAGCATTTTTTTCTCTAGTAAAAAAGTATGGAGGTTCAATTCCCTTTGTATATTTAAAATTTACAATTGTTGCTCTGGCCAGAATAAAATAAAATGAATTGTTTTCAACTTTTTGATTGGAACCGTCAATTCCGCAAATTGTTATCCCATCAAGCTCATCTGAAGTTGGAAGTTTTACCTCTTTAGGTAGCAAGCTGGATTCAATATCAATTTTTGTTATTATATGGCTTAAGTTTTTTGGGGAGTAATTATCATCTCTAGCAAGTGATTCTCCAAAGACATTTAGTTTTTTTGATTCAATTTCTGCCTCTGAAAGTGTGGCTAAATCTCGAGGCCCTCTAGGTGTTGATTTTGCATATACTTCTCCTTCTACCAAATTATCCAGTACACCGTTGAATGCATTTACCAAGTTTATGTTTAATCCGTCCATTTTTATTGAGTTGAAGCAAGAAGTTCTTTTATATCGACTTTTAATATTTTGGCAATATCAACTAATGTTTCAATTGTTGGTTGAGTGCTGTTTGTACACCAACGAGAAATAGTAGTCTCGTTCATTTTAAGCTGTTCAGCTAACCATTTGTTTGTTTTATTCTTTTCCGCTAGAACAGCTTTAATTCTATTTATTGACTTATTACCCATATTAATTAGCGTATAACACAAATTTATCGACTTATTTTGAAAGTCTTGATAAGAATTTTAGAGTATTTTTTAAAGGCTATAATAATTCCGGTTGTAAATGTTTGTCTGAAAATCAACAGTTTATTATTATACATTATGTCTTGTCGTTAGGGCAATCCACCCGAATAAGAAATGTTGAGAAAGATGCGGAGAGGTTGAAAATGCCGAGTAGCGAACAGAACCCCGAAGAGTGCACCGGATCAAGTCCGGCGTAAACTTGCAACTGGGTTGATAGTAGCAATGCAGCTGGGAAAATAAAAATTCAAGATACCTCCTTCGTCGGTATGACAAAGAACGATATTGTCGGGATGACAAAAGACAACTTCGTCGGTATGACAAATCCACTAATCGTAGGGATGACAAAAAGCGGTAGTGGCTTTTTCAACTTACTGCTGCTGCTGTATCTCCATAAATCTTCTATACGAATTATCCGGCACGGCAGGATTATGAACCTGGTAAGAAAAAACAGGTGTTACCGGAGTATCAATTTTTTTAGGAGAGCCATCTTCAATGGATACTGATACTTCCAATGTATGTTCGGAGGAACCTTTATAGGTTCCTTTAACAGGAGTGCAATCTGTAAAACTTCTGCCAATAGCTAAGCGTACATGCTTATCGCCAACAATACAATTATTAGTAGGGTCCACACCCAACCAACCATAAAATGGAATATAGGCTTCTACCCAGGCATGGGTGGCACCTGCACCACGCAGCTCATCGCTATCCGGACAAATATATCCACTCACATATCTTGCGGGTATGCCAACAATGCGCAACATCACTAATAACACATGGGCAAAATCCTGGCACACTCCGGCTTTTAGTTTCCAGATCTCATCCACTTTTGTTTCTACATTGGTAATGCCTTTCTTGTATTCGAAATTGCTAAAAACATATGCACTCATTTGTTCTGCTATTGCAAATGGTGTTATTGTTTCATTCATGAATGATTGAACAACTCCGGTAATTTCCTGGTGACAATCGCAATGTTCTTGCAGCATAAAATCCATGTAGGGAAATTCTTCCCGGATGGTTGCCAAATTATCCCATTGTGTTTCTGGTGCGGTATCATTGGCCGGCAGCGGCACTTCATGTACGATCACTTCAATATGTGACTCAATGGTTAACTGCGAATGTGGTTTGATGATAGAGAAGATGCCTACCTTATTGCCAAAATAATCAGTAAATATTTCTACTGAAGGTTGATGCGTAACAATGAGGTCATGTTTTTTTACTTCCTGCTGTGCATCATCAATTGGGAAAAGCATAACCTGGTTGGCACTGTCAATAACAGGTGAAGGGTAGGAGTAGCGGGTAATATGTTTGATACGGTACTTAGACATAATTATAAAGTTGCGGCAACTTAAGAATTGCCAAAATAATATTGGTTGAAGGCAGCCGCTATTCCAAAAAGCTCCTGCCGGGTTTCTTGTAAAAATTTTTTTAATCCTTCGCTGTCGGTTGTTTTTACAGAACTATATTTTACATTATTCATTGTTCGCCCAATTAAAAACTCCAGTTGCTTATAGCTTTCGGGCAGACTTTCGGTTTCTAAGCGTTCAAAATAGCGAAGTAATTGTTTAAGGCAATACGATAATGAATGCGGGAATGCATCATTATATATTATCTGGTGCAGCACCGGCTCCGCCTGGAAATTTCCGCGGTGTGTTTTTAAATAAAATTCATACCCGGATAATGAATACAGCAAATATCGCAAGGCTGGTACTTCTGCCGGATGATGTAATTCGTAATTAAGCTCCGTTAATTTTATATTGAGCATATCCGTAGATAAGATTGCTCTTTCTAAGAATTTGCCAATGTTCAAATAGGTAAAACCTTCGCCACGGGCCATGGTTACATCTACAATACCATGGTACAGCATGCCATTATGAATTAAGGAGTCCATGGCTGTTACCGGATCGCCTTGCGTTACCTGGAAATGAATTTGCTTATCTCTTATCAGGTGATAATAATCATTGAGGCATTGCCATACTTCTTTGGTAATATGATCTTGTACAGCCCTTGCATTTTCTCTTGCACGGGTTACATTGTTTAGCACCGAAGAGCTATTATTTTTATCCAGCAGCAAATGCTCCAGCACTTTGCTTGAATTGGCGCTGATGACTTTTAGCTCTTCCGGCGTAGCATTGCTATTTTTCACCAGCAAGGTGTGCCAGCTAAAATCTTTCACTTCATCCTGCGAGGAAATATAGTTGGTGCGAAGAATCCGCAACATCCCATTTGTCCGTTCCATATAACGGGCCATCCAGAAAACAGAATCGGCAACTCTACTAAGCATTGTTTATTTGAAATAGTTTTTAATATTTTTTGTTATCAGCTTCTGTTCCCTGAGCATCTTCGTTGCGTCTGCCCACCGAAGCTTTGCGTAGGCGGGTCGCACTCTTCAGCGTCCTGCCTGCCTGCCGACAGGCAGGTTCGCTACTCATCAACCCACCCCATTTCACTACAGAAAAATATTTCCTCAATTCGCCTCCCGAAAAATCGGGACAGGCTCTCCAGGGAGGGGAAGTTTCTTTTACTATAAACTTTTTAACTTCCTTTTCTTTTAATCTTACTGCTATATAAAAAAAATCATTGATCTGAGAGACTCCGAACTCCGAACTATCCTATGACCCAAGTATCCTTACTTCCACCTCCCTGCGATGAATTAACTACCAGCGAACCTTCTTTTAATGCTACTCTTGTTAATCCGCCCGGCACAATATCAATTCCATCAGGTCCGTATAAGGCATAAGGTCGCAGATCAACTCTTCTTGGTTGAAGTACACCATTAATATAACAGGGTGCTGATGATAAACTGATAATGGGTTGCGCAATAAAACTTCTCGGGTCGTCTTCAATGGCAATTTTAAATTGGTCCATTTCTTTTTCAGTGGCGGCGCTGCCGATCAGCATGCCATAGCCGCCGGATTCATTGGTTTTTTTAATGACCATTTTGTCCATGTTCTCAAAAACCACTTTTCTGTTTTCTGCATGGGCCAATTGATAGGTAGGCACATTTTTTAAAATCGGTTCTTCATTCAAATAATATTTTATCATGGCTGGTACGTACGAATACACGGCTTTGTCATCGGCTACGCCATTGCCCATGGCATTTACTAATGCTACATGGCCTGTGCGGTATGCACCATATAATCCGGGTACACCCAACATACTATCACCACGAAAAACTAAGGGATCAATAAAATCATCATCTACTCTTCGATAAATTACATCTACCTGTTTTAAACCGGTAGTTGTTTTCATATATACTTTATGATTATCAACTACCAGATCGCTGCCTTCTACTAATTCAATTCCCATGAGCCTTGCCAGTGTTGTATGTTCGAAGTAAGCAGAATTATAAATACCTGGAGTAAGCAGTACCACCGTTGGATCACTTTTTTGCCTGTTGGCTAAAGCAACCAGGTTCTTCAATAACAGATCAGGATAATCTTTTACAGAACGTACATTGTTTTTCGGCAACAAGTCTGGAAAGATGCGATAAGTAATGCTGCGATTTTCCAGCATATAAGAAACCCCGGATGGTGTACGCAAATTGTCTTCCAGCACATAATACGTTCCATCATGGTCACGGATCAGGTCAATACCGGAGATATGCGTATAAATATCAAATGGCACATTCACATTTACCATCTGCCGTACAAAGTTGGGGCAGGAGTAAATTAATTTTGCCGGAACAATACCATCTTTAATTATGAATTGCTGGTGGTAAATATCTTTTAGAAAAATATTCAGGGCTTTCAATCGCTGCTTAATGCCTGCTTCTATATGTTTCCACTCGGCTGCTTCTAATATGCGGGGAATAATATCGAACGGGAATATTTTTTCAATGCCTTCGCCGCTGCTGTACACGGTGAACGTAATGCCCTGGCTCATAAATAATTTTTTCGCCAGTTCATCCTTATGCGTCATTTCATCGGCCGATAAATTTTGGATCGCAGAAACAAAATGCTGGTAGGAATTTCTTACACCTCCGGCCGCAAACATTTCATCCCACACCCGGGGCTCCACATTATAATTGGCTAACAGCGAAAAATCTTCCATATACCTATGAAATTACAAAGGAATAAATGTAAAAAGTAAACAGGTGGAAGCAATCGAAGTGCAAATGGATCTAGAAACTACGATGTTCCTCAACCCATGCTGTAATATACTCACTGATTTCAGAAGTTGGAGTGCCGGGAGCAAATAATTTTCCAACTCCCATTTCGTTCAGGGTTTTCATATCGTCTTCGGGAATGATGCCCCCGCCAGTCAACAGCACATCATCCATTTTCTTTTCTTTCATCAACGCAATTACTTTGGGAAAAATGGTATTGTGTGCACCAGAGAGAATGCTGATGCCGATAGCATCCACATCTTCCTGCAATGCTGCATTTACTACCATTTCGGGAGTTTGGCGAAGACCGGTATAGATCACCTCCATACCTGCATCTCTTAATGCCGTAGCAATTACTTTGGCGCCACGGTCATGACCGTCTAATCCTACTTTGGCAACTAATACTCGTACAGGTCTGTTCATACCGGCAAACTTATTAATCAAAAATACATTTCTTTAGCCAACAGCTTAGTAAATTATGCCGATGGTACATCCGGAATAATTCAACATTGCTGCTACATGCGGCTCTATACCGGCAAAGTTTAG
This sequence comes from Bacteroidia bacterium Ga0077558, assembly GCA_001464625.1. Lineage (GTDB taxonomy): Bacteria > Bacteroidota > Bacteroidia > Chitinophagales > Chitinophagaceae > JJ008. Next base: position 33,690 of record LNFJ01000062.1, read on the forward strand.
CTAATTTGTAATCACAATTTAGAAATGCACTATGAAATATAGAAAGTTTGGAAACACCAGCCTTACAGTAAGTGAGATTGGATTTGGGGCCTGGGCTATTGGCGGCGGAGCGATGATTGGAACTACCTCTATTGGCTGGGGCGATTCGGATGATACTGTTTCAGAAAAAGCAATTTATGCATCACTGGATGCGGGGATTAATTTTTTTGATACGGCAGATATTTATGGCTTAGGCCATTCGGAAGAGTTACTGGGAAAAACAATTGGAAAGAATAAAGAAATCATCATTGCCACAAAAGTGGGAAATGTTTCCCGTAATGATCAGTTCACCACCGATTACTCTAAAGACCATATACTAAATGCCTGCGAAGAAAGCCTCCGGCGATTGCAACGGAATGTGATTGATTATTACCAGTTGCATACCGCCAGGTTATCGCATCTGCAACAAGGAGATTGTATTGAAGCCATGCAATTGCTGCAGCAACAAGGTAAGATCCGCTACTGGGGTTTATCGTTAAATACCTTCGACCCCTTGCCGGAAGCCAATTTTTTAATGGAAAAGAAATTGGGTAATGGATTTCAGTTGGTATTGAACCTGCTTAATCAAAAAGCATTGACGCTACTTTCTACAGCGGCCAAAAATGGTTGTGGAATTATTGCAAGGATGCCTTTACAATTTGGATTGCTGACGGGTAAGTTTGATACCGGTGTTTCTTTCTCTGCTACCGATCATCGAAAAAACAGGTTGGTGACACCAGTTATTGAAGCAGCTAATAAAGCTTTGCACCCTGTTTGGAATTTATATGCAAAATATAATTGTACAAAAACCCAATTGGCATTGAGCTATATACTTAGTTACCCGGAAGTATCCACCATTATTCCGGGAATACGTACGCCAAAACAAGCGGAACAAAATACAAGCGGCTTATTTATGTTGCTTCCCGAAGACCGGCTATTAATTGAACAATCAGGCAGAGAAAGTTTTGTGGAAGTGATGCAGTTGATACAACAACAGGGTTAAGTATCGCTTATTTTTATTTTTTTGTTGAGACCTTTTTGTCTTTGTTTTTTTTAAAAAGATTTAAAAGTCGTTATTTAAGAAAATAAATTAAAAAGCTAATAATGCATTCTTTATCCTTATAACAGTTTCCTCTTTACCCAACAACTCGGCTATATTAAAAACCGGAGGTCCAAACTTTCCTCCTACCAACATAATGCGAAAAGGAAGTTGTAATTCTCCAGGTTTGATATTCTTTTCTGTAGCCAGCTCTTTAAAACTATTTTCTAACTCAATTGCATTCCATTCTGTAGCAGTCTGTAGTTTTTCAGTATAAACAACAAAGAAATTTTTCTTATCCTCGTTCCATTTCGGTTTCACTGCATCTACATCCAATGTTTCAGGAACTTTAAAAAAGAAAGAGGAATGCTGAACAAAATCGGGCAACAAGGTGCAACGGTCTTTTACCAGTTCAATTACTTTCTCCAGCAAAACATCATCGCTAACAGTAACGCCATTCTGTGAAAGCAGTGTTTTGACTCCCGACTCCAAACTCCCGACTCCCGACTTTTTAATCCATTCATGATTGAACCACTTGGCTTTTTCATAATCAAACTTTGCTCCGGCACTATGCACTCTTTCCATAGAGAACTTCTCAATTAATTCTTCCATCGAAAAAATTTCCTGTTCACCACCATCATTCCATCCAAGCAGTGCAAGCAGGTTAAGAAAGGCTTCAGGTAAAAATCCTTTTTCTTTAAAGCCTTCTGTCAGCTCACCGGTTTTTGGATCATTCCAGTTCATGGCAAATACGGGGAAGCCATATTTGGCACCATCTCTTTTGCTCAACTTTCCATTCGGCCCAAGTATCAATGGAAAGTGAGCCCACTGCGGCATATTCTCCAAACCGAATAAATATTTCCAGAGTAAAATATGAACCGGTGCAGATGGTAACCATTCTTCACCTCTGAAAGCATGACTGATCTCCATTAAATGATCATCCACCACAACTGCGAGATGATAGGTTGGCATTCCATCAGCTTTCAACAATACTTTATCATCAACCAATGATGTTTCAAATTTTACTTCGCCCCGTATCATATCCGTAAAGCTCACCGTTTCATTCTCCGGCATTTTAATACGGATCACATGTCTGGTTCCTGCAGCTAATAATTTTTGTGTTTCATCGGAAGATAAGGTCAACGAGTTCCGCATTTTCATACGGATAGTATGGTCGTATTGTGGCGAAGGGTTATTATCTGTTTTGAAATCATGCCTCATTTTTTCCAAGTCCTCCGGTGTATCAAATGCATAATAAGCATATCCATCTTTTACCAATTGCTCAGCATATTGGCGATAGCTTTCTTTTCTTTCACTCTGGCGATAGGGGCCATAGTTGCCACCATGCTGCACACTTTCATCAGGTTCCAGTCCGCACCATTTTAAGGTGTCAAAAATATATTCTTCGGCACCAGCTACATAACGGCTTTGGTCGGTGTCTTCGATCCGAACTAAAAAATCACCACCATGTTTTTTTGCAAATAGATAATTGTATAAAACTGTTCGTACACCGCCCAGGTGCAAGCCACCGGTAGGACTTGGCGCAAAACGAACTCTTACTTTTTTACTCATAGGCTGCAAAGATAGAGAGGTTTCAGGTTTATGGTTTGCAGTTTGAAGTTTGTTGTTATTTCAGTTAGTCTATAAAAGCGATAAAGAAACACGGAACTTTAAGAACAAGAAACAAAAAACCAAAAACTCAAAACTGTATCTTGCCTTATGAATTATTTTGTAAAAACTCCCTGGTGGTTGAAGAAGTTGTATCCGCAGCGGCTATGGAGTATTGCTACAAAAGAAAAAATCATTTATCTCACATTTGATGATGGGCCACACCCCATTGCCACTCCTTTTGTGCTGGATGAATTAAAGAATCATAATGCGAAAGCTACTTTTTTTTGCATCGGTAAAAATGTGGTTGACCATCCGGTTATTTATAAAAGAATTTTGGAAGAAGGGCATTCGGTAGGCAATCATACCCAACATCACCTGAATGGATGGAAAACAACGAAGGATGATTATCTGGCCAATATTGCTGAAGCTTCAACACATATTAAGTCAAATCTCTTCAGACCACCATATGGAAGAATTCGTTCATCCCAGGCCCGAAAAGTAAATGTTGTGTTGAAAGATAAATCCTCAAAAATTGTAATGTGGGATGTGTTAAGTGGAGACTTTGATGAGGTGTTAACTAACGAAAGCTGTCTTAAAAATGTAATTGGTAATGCTGGTGCAGGCTCAATTATTGTATTTCACGATAGTGAAAAAGCTTTTGCAAAAATGCAATTTGTTTTACCGCAAGTACTCCAATTATTTACCGAAAAAGGCTTTGTTTTTCGGTCTTTGTAGCCTTAAAAAAATCGGTTCGGGTATAAAAAAGTTAGGGCCTGGGTAGAAACCCTGGCCCGTTTTTAATCCGTACCCTATGAAAACTGGTTTAAAGGTATAATAATTTTTTAATTACCGCAAAGTAATTTGTCTGGAAACTCCGTTTATTGTTACCACGGCAAGATTGTCGCAAGTGCCGTTTCCGAAGTCCAGAACGGCTACCCACGGGCCATTTGTATTCGTATTGCGGCGAACAGTACGTATTTTCCCTCTTACTATCCAGCGGCAATTAAACCTTTTAAACAGGGGTTCAATAATATTTGACTCCCAGGCTGCTATCAATCTACCCCTTTGTACCCGGCCATTTGCAGAACCCTCAATTTTAAAAACATCATCGAGCGGAACAAATGGGGTGGCCAAACCTTCCAGTTGAGTGATCACTTTATGGTTATTCCATTCTACAAAATTGCCACTTGGTTTGGTCAATTTGGCATTTGTAACGTCAACCGTAAACTGGCGGGTAGTATTTGATGAGCTGGTATTTTCGATTTTATGTGTGCCTTCTACTTTAATGGTGTCAACATAAAAACCATCAAAAGTGGTAGTGGCTATAGATCCCGGATTCAATAACCGGCCGGTATAAACTGTAATGATTTTACCTCTTCTAAAGTGACCATCAAGTCCCCTGCATGGAGTTGGACCAAAGTCAATAACCACTTTTACAGGAAATAGATCCGGAGGATTTAGCCTTGTAACGGTAACGGTATAACAAGGGCTAGGGTTTACACGATCGAGGCTACCTACACCTTCCATTCCCACTTCATTATTTACTCCCATTGTTTCATCAAACACTTCGTTGAAAACAATTTCTGCCTCAGCATCCGCTTCGCTGGAAAGAACAGATGCTTCCTGTTGCTCTAATTCTTCAGCACTATCGAGGCTATTTTCTTTTTGGCAGGACACTACTAATAAAAGACTGGAAAAAAGGATTACGGTGAGGAGTTGGTTAAAACGGAAACAGGCTTTCATAAACACAGTTTTAGAAATTTAATTAATTAACGGCTATAGGATGGTGTTTATTGACCAAAGTTTAAAGGTTTCTTAAATTTTTTTACAGAGTTTTGCTTCTGAAAAGCATTGAAAATGACGCTGATAGACACCCATTCGCATATTTACCTGCCCGAATTTGAGCCTGAATTGGCAGAAATGCTGAAAAGAGCTGAAAAGGAGGGGGTTGGTAAAATATTAATGCCGGCGATAGATTCTTCAACTCACCAGCAGATGTTGGACACGGAGCAAAGCCATCCAGTTCAATGTATGAGTATGATGGGGCTGCACCCTTGCTATGTAAAAGAAAATTATAAAGCAGAGCTTGCCATTGCGAGGGCTTATTTGGAAAAGCAACACTTTAAAGCAGTAGGAGAGATTGGCCTCGATTTTTACTGGGACAAAACTTTTACCGAACAACAATATGCTGCATTCAATGAGCAAATTGAGTGGGCTTTGGGGTATTCTATTCCAATCGTTATTCATTCCAGGGAGTCTACGGATGAGTGTATTGAAGTGGTAGCTGCCCATCAAAAAGGACAACTTACCGGAGTATTTCATTGTTTTTCCGGCGATACAGAGCAAGCACAAAAAATTATTGACCTTGGTTTTTATCTTGGAATAGGTGGTGTGCTAACATTTAAAAATTCAGGACTTGATAAAGTGATGGAGCATATGAGTTTGGAAAATGTAGTGTTGGAAACCGATGCGCCCTATTTAGCACCCGTTCCTTATCGGGGTAAAAGAAATGAACCATCGTATTTAAAATATGTGGTGGAGAAACTAAGTACTATTAAGAATATATCTATAGAGGAAGTAGCGGAAATAACAACTGCAAATGCGGAGAAATTGTTTGGGATGTAAAAACCCGCCAATACAAAAAATATGACGGGTTAGGGCGGAGACGAAGGGATTCGAACCCTTGATACAGTTTCCCGTATACACACTTTCCAGGCGTGCTCCTTCAACCACTCGGACACGTCTCCATTTAAAGGGCAGCAAAAATAGGGATTATTGCCGTAAGCTTGGTTATTTGAGATTTACCAGTTATTCGCCTGGTCAGCATTCATTCTTTCTGATACATCCATTGGTTTGTGATCTTTCCAATCGGGATCATATTTTACAAACCAGGAAATCCAGAGGCTGCGACTTAGTCGCATTAACCAGGGTTGTAATACAATTAAAAGCAACGCATTAAAACCAAGCCACATAAAAAAGCGGTTATCGTTGGTGGAAATGCCAATTATAACATACCATGCTATAAAACTTGCTACACATATTGCAACTGCTAATGCGTAGCTAACATAACTAGTGCCATAATAAAAGCCTACTTCTATTTCGGTGGGTTGACCACAAACGATACATTCTTTATGCATCAGCATATTTTTCTTAAAACTAATGCTGGTGCCATGTTGAAATAACTTTCCTTCTCTGCAGCGGGGACAACGGCAACTTAATGTAGAAGATAAATAACCACGACTTGCTTTTTGCTCCGCCATTTTATTTGTTGGTTGAATGTTGTTCAATTATTTTTTTAAGTTGATTTGCCTGCACCACACCTGATTGCCGCCACAAAGATTTTCCCTTTTGAAATAACATCAGAGTGGGTACACTTTGCACCTGGTAAGCATTGGCCGCTGCCGGACTTTTATCAATATCAATTTTTATGATGCGGACTTTATCGCCCATTTTCTGGTGTAATTTTTCTAAAATGGGTTTCATCATTTTACAAGGCCCACACCATTCCGCAAAAAAATCAACCAGCACCGGTGTGCTGCCATTGATGATTTCGCCAAAGCTCTCTCTTTTATTGTTTGTTGTCTGCATTTTTTTCTTTTTTAAACATACTGAACAACAATCCACCCATCAATGCCCCATAAGCGGTACTATTATGCCAGGTAGAAGTTATCTTACAAGTACCACTTTCGCATCCAATTTGTTGCCAATAAATGTAGCCGCCAATAGCACCCAGCAGCACACCGGCAATCAATAATCTATTATTTAGTACCCAATTCTTCATATTCAATAGTTGAAGGAGTGGAAGAATTATTTTTTTTATTGGGTGTGTAACAGGCACCGCCTGCACAACAAACTCCATCAGTAAACAAGGCAATGGCTGTAAACAAACTACCCAAAACAATTCCGGCCACCTGACCCGATTGTATCGAAGAGTACAAAATTAAGCTACCTAATCCGACTCTGACGAATTTTAACGTTGTCCATCCACTGCGAAGCCTGTGTATCAGATTCATGTTATATATGTTTAAAGCAAATTTCTGTTGATATTGTGAGCATAGCTGTGACAATTGTTACAAATCAAAAAAGCGGTTGTTTTTTAACAACCGCTATACCATCCTGTACTCAGCAATTACATTTTCCCCGGTAAGATTTTATTCCAGTACAGCCACGGAAGCAGTTTGGTTTTCATCAGGTACATACTCAACCTTTCTTTGCTCTGGTCAAACGGAAATGTTTCCATTGGTTTATTGTTATAATCAAACTCAGCTAATACCAATTTACCATAACCTGTTACTACCGGACAACTTGTGTAACCATTATAACTGCCGGTAATTGATTGCCCGGCCATCAGTGCTAATAAATTTTTAACTAACACAGGTGCCTGCTTACGAATGGCTGCACCCGTTCTGGAGGTTGGCAATGAAGAAGCATCACCCAGTGAAAATATATTTGAAAATTTTACATGCTGCAAAGAATTTTTATCTACATCCACCCAACCGGCCGCATTTGCTAACGGACTATTCTTAACGAAATCAGGTGCACTTTGCGGCGGAGTTACATGTATCATGTCAAAATCAACTATATACTCTTTGTCTTTATTTTGTTCACCAAATCCCACAAACGTTGCTTTTTTATTTGGTCCGTCAATTGCCACCAGTTTAGTAAAAAAATTCATTTGAACGTTGTCTCTCTCAGCAACTTGTTTTAAAGTCTTTTCATATTTATCTACCCCAAAAAGACGGGTGCCCCCACTCCAATACTGGATTTCACTTTTATCAAATGTCCCATGCTTTTTAAAATAGTCTGCAGCCAGCCACATTATTTTATGTGGAGCACCGCCACATTTTACCGGCGTATTTGGATTGGTGAAAAGAGCTTTTCCTCCTTTGAAATGGCTGAGGCATTCCCAGGTGTAAGGAGCCAGTTCGACACTGTAGTTGGAGCAAACACCATTTTTCCCCAGTGTTTCTTTTAATCCTTTTATTTCATGCCAGTTTAACTGAATGCCGGGAGCAACAATCAGGTACTGATAAGCGACGGTTTCGTTATTGTCTAATACTATAGTATTTGCTTCCGGTTGAAATGACGCAACTTTTTGTTTTATCCATTTTACTTTTTTAGGCATTACATCTGCCTCGTTGCGAATCGTTTTTTTTACATCAAATACACCTGCACCTACCAGGGTCCAGGCGGGCTGGTAATAATGCTTGTCGGAAGGTTCAATAATAGCAATATCTAAATCTTTATTTTTTCTCAACAACTGCGATGCTACTGAAATACCGGCATTACCGCCGCCGACAATTACGATTTGATGATTCGTTGTCATGATACTATTTTTAGGATAACAAGGTAGTCAGGATAAACCGTCAGATTTGTGACCATTGTCACCCCCTAAAATTTTTATTCATCATTTATTTGTGTAAACTTTATTTCATGCCTACTATTCAAATGACAACACAGGACTTTAAAGAGAAAGTTTTTAACTATGAAACCGAGCAGGATTGGAAATACCTGGGTCAGTTACCTGCTATAATAGATTTTTATGCAGATTGGTGTGGACCTTGTAAAATGGTAGCACCTATTTTGGAAGAACTTTCAAATGAGTATGAAGGCAGGATAGTTATTTATAAGATAAATACTGATGTGGAGCAGGAATTATCATCCGTATTTGGAATTCAGAGTATTCCAACGATGCTTTTTATAGGAGCAGATGGAGAGCCAGTGATGCAGCCCGGTGCATTGCCTAAGCATGTTTTTCGCCAGGTAATAGAAGAAAAATTATTAAAAGCAACAGTGTAACTATGCAGGAGTTCTGGAATAAGCGATACGCCGAAAATGAGATGGTGTTTGGATACAAGCCCAATCAGTTTTTTAAATTATTTATTGATTTACATATCAGTGGTACTTTGTTGCTTCCTGCAGAAGGTGAAGGAAGAAATGCAGTGTATGCAGCCGAAAAAGGCTGGCAGGTAGATGCGTTTGATTTTAGTGCAACAGCAAAAGAAAAGGCATTAAAATACGCAGCCAGTAAAAACGTACCAATAAATTATACCCTGCAAAATATAGCTGAGTTTGTTGCTACAAAACAGTATGATGCTGTTGCATTGTGTTATGTTCATTTACCTGAACCGCTTCGCAATACATTTCATCAGGAAGTTTATAAAGCGGTAAAGCCGGGTGGATTTATTTTTTTAGAAGCGTTTGCTAAAAATCAATTGCAGTATAATAGCGGTGGCCCAAAAGATATTGATATGCTTTATGCCAAGGCCGATATCTGCAAAGATTTTCCTTTACTCGATTTTAAAACCTGTGAAGAAATGGAATTGGTATTGGATGAAGGTCCATTCCATCAGGGGAAGGCAGCTGTATTGAGATTAATAGGGCAGAAGAATGAGGAGTTTTAATTTGAGTTAGTTTTAGTAAAGTACACTTTCCAGATAACCGGGGAAGCCCTGCTGGGTTCTGCCTCATTACTCCAAAAAACATTTGGAGCCCGGCTGTCGATACCACCTATTATATAACCAATCATTGTTGACTTCTTGCCCAGTTTGTTCAAATTCAATATACCGTTATTTGTATATAATGTTTCATTGCCAGGAATAAATTCAGCTGCAGCTCCGAAATACCCTGGCATTGTTTCCTGTAAGAGATATTCTTTTATTGAGTTTTGATTTCGCTCCACCACACTTATATGTTTTACAAAGGGCACATTACTGTCTGTAACCATCTTACCGGAGCTGTCTTTGTAATGCTGTGCAATGCCACCAAAGAAAACCGAGTACAAAGTTTTTGTATTGGTGTTATAAACAGGCAGGGTGGCTGTATGATAATGGCTGAATAGCTGGTGGAAGTTGGCTACTTCATGATGGCCAATTTCATTAATATCAATTACTGTCGTAAACGGAATATCTTTTCCATATTGAAAAACTCCAGAGTAAATCGAAAGTATTTCGTTGCCATTCGTATCTATTTGTGGCAGCAGATTATAATCTCTTCGATGCAGTTGTAGTGAATCGGTGATAGCGGAATAATTTTCTATTTCAAGTCTGCCATTTTTTTCACCAATACTAAATTTTCTTATCTGGTTGGTATATTCTTGCGAAAACCCGGGGCCATGGTCACGCCCATGTGGATTATACCGGCCATCAAATCGTTGGCCACCTACAAGGTAATAGAAGTTGCCCAATTTATTTAATCGTCCGCCGGTTACCGCCATTCTTTCATCAGCCAACTGATTTACAAATGGAAGAATATCCTGATTTTTTATTATGGCATTTATCAGCTCCTTTACTTTTACACGAATGATAGCCGGATGGGTAATATGATTCTTTTTTGTTTCACTATATCCGTAGCCACCAATGATCAGCAATTCGTTTCCTTGCAGAAAAAATTCCATGTTACTGCTTTGTAATTGTTCTGCTATTGTAGGCGGAAGTTTAAGGATGCTTTTTTTCCATACTTTTTCCTTTTTTAAATCAATAACAACGATGTCTGTGTTATTATATTTTTTGCCAAAAGCGGCAAAAGGTTGTCTGCGATGAAGTCCGTCTGTTCTTCCGCCAATCAATACTACTTTGTCACCTTCTTTTGCCCAGGCATAGGATTGAATGCCTGTAAATTCAGCCGGAATTACCGGCTCCAATTTTATTGAAAATGGCTGGGAAGTTTGGGCATTGGCAATAGGATTTAACAAAAGACAACTAATGGCAAAAAGAAAATTTTTCATGGTGTACGTGGAATTAAAATTATTAACTGTCGGTCGCTGTTGAAATTCTTTATGTGATGAAGCATTTTTAGTGCTTTTAATGTGGAAGGCTACCTCTGAATTTTCCATACACCCAAGTTCCTGCAATAGCACTCAGCAATGTAATGATGATTACAGTTGCACCAGTTCCAATTTGTGCAAATAATGGGCCTGGACAAGCACCAGTAACTGCCCAACCTAAACCAAAAATCAAACCACCATAGATCTGTCCCTTGTTGAATTTTTTGTCTTCCAGCTTTATCTTTTCACCTTCTATTGATTTAGCATTGTATCTTTTTATCAGCAACACACTAATCAAACCTACAACTACAGCAGAGCCAATTACTCCATACATATGGAAACTTTGCAGACGGAACATTTCCTGTATGCGAAACCAGGATACGATTTCAGCTTTTACAAATACAATTCCAAATAGTATTCCCAGAATACCATATTTGATATTGGAAGAAAGCGGCTTGTCGAGTTCACTTTCGTTTACACACATGGCATTTTGCGAACGAACCTCGTAATCTGTGTTATCGGGTTGTGCTACAAAAGTTTTGTTGCTATCTATTATATCTTTTACTGACATATCAGTGAGTATTAATTGTTAGAGTTTTAAAATAAAAGGCAGAATTAAATTTGCCATGATAAAACCACCGGCCATAAAGCAACAAGTAGCAACTAATGAAGGCCATTGTAAATTGCTTAAGCCCATAATTGCATGACCGGAAGTGCAACCACCTGCATATCTTGTTCCAAATCCAACAAGGAAGCCGCCAATCACCATCATAAAAATGCCTCTTACTGTCAACAACTCAGACCAGGAAAATAAATCTTTAGGAATAATGCTGTCATAATTAGTGACACCATAGGTGGCTAATTCCGTTGATAGTTTTGCATTAACCACCATCGGTTCCGGATTGGCTAATAATTGCGCCGCAATAATGCCTCCAACTAAAATACCGGCGACAAAAAATAAATTCCAAACTTCTTTTTTCCAATCATATTGAAAGAAAGGAATTTTTGAAGGTATGCAAGCCGCACATACATGGCGCAGGGAAGAAGAAATGCCAAATGATTTATTACCCAATAGTAAAAGGGCAGGCACTGTTAATCCAATAAGTGGTCCTGCTATATACCAGGGCCAGGGCTGTTTCAAAAAATCAAGCATGAATTATGTTTTTGCAAATGTGAGTTTACTAATCAGGATTAAAGGTGACTAATATCACCATTGCTTATTTTAGCTAGATGGTGAGATTCAGCATCAAAAAAAGCTGGTTGCGGTGCAAAGTATTATTGGTATTCCGCTGAACTACCCATTGGTAACCAAGGTCAATGTCAGCATGCATGAATTTCCATTGCAGGGCATTATAAATTCTGTTCTGGTCGAAGCTGGTTTGCTGCTTTTGATTTTTTATCAGCACTTCGTTCGATAAAAAATAGTTGATACCTGTTGTTTTTTCTTTTTTATGTAAAGAAATGGTAAAGCTGTTTTGTAATCGATAACGAAATTGAGTGTAACTCTTGTTGTTATCAAAATCTATATATCGTACTTCTATCAAAAATCTATTCTTGTTTTTTATCCGGTTTAAATCAACCGATTTGCTGGTGCCAGCCATTTGGCGAATCTCATTGGTTTGTTTTATCTCACCATTGTTATTAAGTATCTCATCATTTTTAAAATAGGCAAGGGGCGACAAAATAATTTGCCATTGATTTTTCAGGCTATAATATACCCATGCTCTGAGACTTGTTGCCATTGGGTAGTGAAAAATATTTTTATCTCCGCTATTGTAATCAGCCTGACGACGGTATTGTACATCCATACCAATTGACCAACTTTTGTTGACGGTTACTATTGTATTTAATTTACTCCAAAACTCAGTATGGTTTTGTGCTGTAGAAAAAATAGGAATGAAAAGAAAAATGAATAGCCTTTGCTTCATCTTACAACTTGGTTTTTAGGCTGGTCCACGGTCCGCCATTATACACTTCAATTCCGGCTGCTTTTAATATTCCTTTTGCCATACCACTTCTGGCTCCGCTGCGACAAACTGTGATGACGGGTTTGTTTGTTTTTTTTAGTTCTGCCAGTTTAGTACGGATACTATCCAAAGGAAAATTCTTTGAACCGGGTATATGGCCGGCCTTATATTCACTGGCGGAACGAACATCTACAATAATAGCTCCATTACTTACCAGTTCTTTGTAATTAACAGATGTGCCACCAAATAATTTTTTTAAGAATCCTAACATGTTTTATTAGTTTAACAGGGTTTGCAGATCACCAAGGCCACCGCCATTGAACACATCTGCTACTCCATTTTGTTTTAAAATGCTTACCGCCATTCCGCTTCTGTTGCCACTGCGGCAATAGAGTACTACCGGGCTTTTGAAGGCTTTGAATTCTTCCAGTTTGTAGGGTACTTCTTCCAGTGGAATATTTTTGGCACCAGGTATATGATTGGCTTCAAATTCCCACCCGCTGCGAACATCTACCACAACGGTGGCAGGATTTTTTATTAGTTCTTTTAGTGTATTCATTTTTTTATTTTAAAAAGCCGGGGCAAATGCCCCGGCCGGGGTTTAACCATTAAACCTTGCCTTTTACAGGCCTCAAACCAACCAACCTTTTATAATAGTGTAGATGGGCATACATATTCGCTTACGCTGAACTTGCCACTTTCTTTAATTTCTTTAAAACCACCCTTAACGTCAATCAGATTATCAAAACCTCTTGCACGGAGTGTAGAATTGAATATCATTGAACGATATCCACCTGCACAATGCACATAGTATGTTTTGTTTTTATCTATTTGTGACATGCTATCGTTGATAAAATCCAACGGTGCATTTTCTGCATCAATAACATGCTCACTCAGGTATTCACTTTTCTTACGAACATCCAGCACATTCACTTTTTCATTACTCATAATTGCAGCTAACTCATCTGCACTGATTGAAGTGATATGGTCAACTTCTTTACCAGCATTTTTCCAGGCATTAAATCCGCCTTTCAAATAGCCGATTGTAAAATCGTAGCCAACTCTTGCTAGTCTTGTTATTACTTCTTCTTCACGGCCTTCGTCGGTCACTAATAATATTTCTTGCTTGATGTCTGGAATCATTGCACCCACCCAAGGGGCAAAACTTCCGTCAATGCCAATATTGATAGCGTTAGGTACAAAGCCTTTGGCAAATGTTTGCGGGTCTCTTGTATCCAACACTAATGCACTTGTTTCGTTGGCTGCTGCTTCAAATGCTTCAGGGCTTAACGCATGTTGACCTCTTTCCAAAACTTTATCAATACTATCATAGCCCTGTATATTCATCATTACATTCAGTGGGAAATAAGCCGGTGGAGCTACTAAACCAGTTGTTACTTCTTTGATGAATTCTTCTTTCGTCATATTAGCTCTCAATGCGTAGTTTGTTTCTTTCTGATGTCCTAATGTATCAGTTGTCTCTTTGCTCATGTTTTTACCACAAGCACTACCCGCACCATGGGCAGGATAAACTATAATATCATTATCTAAAGGCATTATTTTATTGCGAAGCGAATCAAACAAGTAACCAGCTAATTTATCCTGTGTTAAATCAGTCACTAATTTTTGTGCCAGGTCAGGACGACCAACATCACCAATAAATAAGGTATCGCCGGAGAATAAGGCTATGTCTTTTCCATTTTCATCTTTTAGTAAGTAACAAGTACTTTCCATAGTATGACCCGGAGTGTGTAATACTTTCAATGTCACATTACCTACTTTAAACTCTTCGCCATCTTTGGCAACATGAGCTTCAAACTCTGGTTTTGCATTTGGTCCATAAATAATTGGAGCACCAGTTTTTTTACTCAGGTCTAAGTGACCACTTACAAAGTCAGCATGAAAGTGAGTTTCTAATACATATTTTATTTTTGCGTTGTTACGTTCCGCCTTTTGTATGTAAGGCATTACTTCACGCAGCGGGTCAATAACTACTGCTTCGCCATTACTTTCAATGTAGTAAGCACCTTGTGCAAGGCAACCGGTATAAATTTGTTCGATTATCATACTATTAGTTTTTAATTTTTTATTGATATGTCAAATTTCGGATTCTGAATAATTCTGTACAGTGACTTCAATCACAATTAGTGAGAACCACCGCCGGGAAAGAATAGTTCTTTTACAATTATATAAATACCCATCACCAGTACAAACCAACCAAAGCCTTTTTTCAGCTTATTGCCATCTACTTTTTTGCTTAGTGCATCACCAATAAAAATTCCGACAATTGCCAATGCTGTTACGGATAGCAATAGTTTCCAGTCCATGGTATAATTAGATAAATCTCCCGTAAAGCCAATCAATGATTTGGCAGCGATGATGAGTAAGGAAGTTCCTACCGCTTGTTTCATTGGTAGTTTACTCAATAATACCAACGCAGGAATGATAAGGAAACCACCACCGGCACCTACAAGACCAGTTAGCGTACCAACTACGGCACCTTCTACCAATATTAACGGGTAATTAAATTTTTGTTTGATCTCTTCTGGGTTTCCATTGTCTTTTTTACTCTTTTCCCGAATCATTGAAACAGATGCAAATACCATTAACACAGCAAAAAGTATCATCATTAAAATACTTTTTGTTACTACAAAATCTCCGATGGTAAAAACTTCCTGAGGTATGCGGGGAACAATAAATTTGCGGGTGGCAAACACGGCAGCAATTGAAGGGATACCGAAAATCAGGGCTGTCTTTAAATTCACTTGCCCTTGCTTATATTTTGGAATGGCGCCCACAAGGCTAGCCAGTCCTACAATAAATAAGGAATAGGCCGTTGCTACAACTGGCTCTACTTTAAAAAGGTACACTAAAACAGGAACGGTAAGAATGGAGCCGCCACCGCCGATTAGACCGAGGGAAATGCCGATAATAAGTGATGCGATGTAGCCAATGATTTCCATGTAAAATATTTATGCAAGATTATATCAAAGGCCTTGCTCACAATGTGACAGAAATCACAGCCAAATCTGCTTTACAAGAGTTCAATCATATTCCGGTGTAATATTACCATGTTTCGCTGTTCCATCTTTTTCAATAGTCTGGAAATTACTTCCCGGGAACTGTTCAGGTCATCTGCAATTTGCTGGTGCGACAATTCAATGTTCTTCTTGCCTGATTTATCTGCATATCGTTTCAGGTAAAACTCTAATCGTTCATCCATATTTCGAAAGGCAATGTTGTCAACTACCGATAATAATTCATCAAACCGGCTACGATAAGTTTGAATAACGAACTGATACCAGCTTTTATATTTATTCATCAGGTCATCCATCAGTTGCACGGGGATCATCAGTACTTCTGTATCTTCTTCAGCCTTTGCCATTATTTCGCTGGTGTGGGATTGAATAGCACAAATCATAGAAACTGCACAGGCCTGACCAGGGCCGAGATAATACATGAGAAATTCACCACCTTCCTGGTTTTCCCGGTAGATTTTTATCTGGCCTTCTAATACCAATGCTGTGGACTTGATGTATTGACCAGTCCGCATAATGATTTCGCCGGCTTTAAATTTTTTTTGTACCGCTTCTTTTTCTATTACCTCTATAAGACCAGGTTCAAATTGCGGGAAGAGTTGTTTCCAGTTCATGATAATTAATTAGTTCGATAAAACTTTTTCCATTTGCATACTGCGACTACCCTTAATCAACAAATGGGTATTTTCAAAATGCTGTTGTTGCAGCCAGACTTTTGCTTCCATTGCATTGGGAAATGAAATATAAGGGTGGTCGATCTTTAAAAAATCACCGCCTACCAGCACAACGTTGGCCCAGTTATTTTTTTTGATCAACTCAACAATGGCATTGTGTTCAGAAATACTTTCTTCACCTAATTCAGCCATGGCGCCCAGCATCAATACTTTGTTTGTTGCATGAATCTTTGCAAAGTTTTCAATCGCCAGTTTCATACTGCTGGGATTGGCATTGTAAGCGTCAAGAATAATTTTATTTGAATCTTTTTCTATTAATTGAGAACGGCTATTAGAAGGAGTGTAATTTTCAATGGAGGCTTTTATTTTTTCATCTGATACCCCAAAATGTTTTCCGAGTGTAACAGCTGCCAATACATTTGGAAAATTATATTCACCAACTAATTGTGTTTTTATAATTCCGGTTGATGCACCTTTTGTAATATTCACTGCTAAGAAAGGTTCACTTTGCGATATAGTTCCTTCTATTGACGCATCTATGGTTCCATATTTAATAACGTTAGATAAGCCATTGCTCATTTCATGCAGGTAATCATAGTCCCACATGATAAAAGCCGTTCCATTATTATTTCTGAGGTAATCGAATAGTTCTCCTTTCCCTTTTTTTACGCCATCTACACCACCAAAACCTTCCAGATGAGCTTTACCACAATTAGTAATCAAACCATGTGTGGGCATTGCATATTCGCAATACGAAGCAATTTCTTTTTGGTGATTGGCGCCCATTTCTATTACCGCCAATTCGGCATCTGCTTTTATTTTTAGAATAGTTATTGGAACACCAATATGATTGTTCAGATTACCGTCAGTGGTATATGTTTTAAATGAAGAGGAGAGAACAGCATGAATTAATTCTTTGGTTGTCGTTTTCCCATTGCTGCCGGTGATAGCAATAAAAGGGATGGTGAATTTTTGTCGGTGATGTTTGGCTAATTGTTGCAATGCAGATAACACATCATCTACTAAAAAGGTTTTGCCAGGAATTTCATACGCTGCTTCGTCAATTACAGCATAAGACGCACCTGTTTCAATAGCTTGTTTGGCAAATTCATTTCCATTGAAATTATCACCTTTCAATGCAAAAAAGATGTCGCCGGATTTTAATTTGCGGGTGTCTGTTTGAACCGATGGAAATTGCTGATAAATTTTATAGAGTGACTCAATTTGCATAGTGCAAAAGTATGCCTTTCCGTTAGGCAGTGCGTTCATAAAAAAAGCAAACCCTCCGATCAGGAGGGTTTGCTAAGAACCAGTATTTTAAAGACTATTAATTATTTTTTCTGTCTTCTTGTTTTGTAATGCTGACCAGTTTTGCGGCCATTACCTTCCGGGCTACCCATGCGGTTCATTGCGCAACGGAAACCAAGTGTGCTTAATGCCTGATCTTCTTCCAAATGGCGACGGGCACTAGGCGTTAACCAATAAGCTCTATCGTTCCAGCTACCACCTTTGTACACTTTTGATTTTTCAGGGTGTATCAAAGTAGTTGTACCATATCCGTATTGAGATTGTGATAATGAGTCACCATCTAAGAAGTCAATTACATTACCTCTTTGATAGTTTCTGCGATTTTTACTTTCCGCATCCGTAACATCAGCCATTTTTACACGGCCAGTGCTATCTTTTTCATAGCGGGTAGATGGATCCATAGTTGTAGAATCCGCCACATATAATTTCTGGAATTTATTACCACGGAACGGAGCAGGTTGATCGTCAAAATCAAGAGTAGATAAAGGACGATAAGTATCCTCCACCCACTCACTTACGTTACCTGCCATATTATAAATACCAAAACCATTCGGGAAGAACGATTTTACATCAGCAGTATAAAAGGCACGGTCATTCAAACCACCAGCAGTACCGGCGTTATCACCAGAACCTCTTTTAAAGTTTGCAAGGAACTGACCCTGCCAGCTACCACGACGGGTATCTCTAAGGCCATTTACATTCTGAGCCCAAGGGTAAACTTGTTTGTTAGATTGTAATTCTTCACCTCTTTTGCCTTCTTTAACTGAAGGACGAGGGTTTTGATTGATCAAACCATACGCTGCATATTCCCACTCGGCTTCAAAAGGAAGACGATAGTCAGGCAATAATTTTCCTGATTCCATGGTAGGAGCCATTGCTGGAGTTCCTTTTTTAGATTGCATGGCTTTGCCCGGAGGTGCAGTGTACAATCCTAATAAATAAGACTTAGTTGTAAAGTTGTTATCACCCTGCTGTGCGCCTGGTTTTACATTGGCTTTATTTATATAGCCATCTTTTACAAGAGCACCTTCGTTTACCCTATCACTTCTCCAAAGACAAAAATCTTTAGCTTGTTTCCAGGTAACGCCTACTACAGGATAATCGTTGAAACCGGGGTGGCGAAAATAGAATTCCACCATCGGTTCGTTATAACTTAACTCACTTCTCCAAACTAATGTGTCGGGAAGTGCGCCTTCTAAAATTTTAGCATTAGCTGGATCAGATGCGTCAAACACCCTATTTAACCAGTGGAGGTATTCACGATAATGTACATTGGCAACCTCTGTACGGTCGATATAGAAAGAAGGAACAGATACACGACGGGGAATATTGTTCCAGTCGCCCATTACATCTTCTTCTGTTTGTCCCATGGTAAAGGTACCACCCTGAACAAACACAAGACCAGGCCCAAGGCCCTGCTCTTTTGATTTAGCTACCTGGTAACCACCCATGTTTTTGTCATTGTAGTTCCAGCCGGTAACATCGGACTTGTCTTGTTTTTTCTTAAAAAGACCGCCGTTTTTGCAAGATGCGAGCAGCACCGCACAGGATAAAAGGATTACTAAGTTTTTCACTGTCATTGTTTTTTGCATAAACCTATGAATTGGAATAAATTTAACGCCGGATGAGGTTGAATTATTGCATAGCACCAATAATTGCCCAGCCGGGATTGCGAATATATGCACTTTCAATAAACAGATATACGCAGAACTACTTTTTTTAAGGTGTAAAAACCCCATTAACCCCTTGTTTTACAGCTATTGAAATAGGTTTCCGCATACTGCTATTTGGTCTGTGCCTTTCAGGTTGTTTTCTTTTAAGTTGGTTAGCCATTTGCTCGCCTGATTCAATGGCTTTTGCCGGTTATTGGTATAAATAAACTAAGACAAGGCTGTATTCTATACAATGATTTTAATTTAGTGCTCTTTTATTAAGACCATCCTTGTGATTGGAGCACAATAAGGTTGGCAAGGTAGTACGGGAACTTTATATATTAATTAGAAGAATAATTATTGTAAGCAGGAAAAATGATGTAAAGGCAAGAAGCTTTTCAGTAGAGATAGAATGAATGACATTGAGAACCGGTATATATAATATTAAAAATGCTTAGAAAGAAGGAAAAGCCGGCTAACGGAGCTGAATAAATTTTAATTGTAAGTTTAGTATCAAATAAAAAGGCCAGAAGGGTTTATACAAGGATTCAACAATGAAAAAATGTAATAGAATTTGGTCGTTAACGAATTTTTTATATAAGTTAGCTCTTGGGTTTAATAAACGCAAAGCTGCTTGGCGAGCTGAATTAAATGGTGATTAGAGAGCACATATTCAACCGTTAACGATGTTTTATTAAAAAGCTTTGGTTTTTGCAATAAAAAAAAATAAAAGTCGTTTATTTGCAAATCATTCGAATTACCAAAACCAATATTCAATTAGGCCTTCGGGTCTGATTTTCAGGAAAAGACCAAAAAAAAATCATGTTTTTTTTGTTTTAAACTAAAATTCAATATTTTAGTTTGACAATTTACCAAAAGCTCTATATTTACACCAATATTAAACATTAACTAATGAGACCAACTGCTTTAAAACTAACTGCCGGAATCCTGCTTTTATGTGGTTTATCATCAACCGTAAAGGCTCAGGTTAACCCAATCAATGTTGTTACCGGTATGGGTGAGCTTGGAGTAGCTACTTCAGCTGATCAATATTCAAGTCTATGGAATATGGGTAAAGTTGCCTTTAATCAATCAAGAGGTGGAATAGGTGCTACTTACACTCCATGGCTTAAAAATCTGGTAAACGACGTTTACCTTGCTTCACTTGCAGGGTATTTTAAATTTGACGAAAACCAGGCTATTTCTGGTTCACTTCGTTATTTCAGCCTAGGAAATATCCAATTTACGGATGGTGCTGGCCAAGATTTTGGTAGTGCCCGTCCCCGTGAATTCGGTATTGATGTAGGTTATTCAAGAAAATTAAATTCAAAGCATGGTATCGGTATCGCTTTGAAATTTGTTAACTCAAACCTTACAGGTGGTGGAGTTACTTTTGGTAGTACAACATTTGAAGCTGCCAGCGCAGTTGCTGCTGACCTTGGATGGTACTACACTGGTCCTAAAGGTTGGTCTTGGGGTGCTACTCTATCTAATCTTGGTTCTAAAATTTCTTATTCTCCTAATGCTAATAGCAAAGATTTCTTACCTGCAAATCTTGGTTTTGGTACAAATTATACAAAGAAGTTTAACGCCCAGAACCAAATTGCTTTTGGTTTGGAAATAAACAAATTGTTAGTGCCTACTCCTCCTGCAGATCCTTACACTCAAGCTGATTTGGATGCATATCGCAGCAGAGGTGTTGTTTCTAGCTGGTTTAAGTCTTTCGGAGATGCTCCTGATGGATTTTCTGAAGAATTAAAAGAAATGCAAATTTCTATCGGTGCTGAATATTGGTACAACAACCAATTTGCTTTACGTGGTGGTTATTTTTATGAGAATAAAGTAAAAGGAGACCGTCGTTATTTTACAGCTGGCTTAGGTGTAAAATACAATATGCTTGGTTTCAATTTTGCTTATTTGATTCCTCAGGGATCTGGTGTAAATCAAAGCCCTCTTGCTAACACATTACGTTTCTCTCTATTGTTCGATTTCGGCAATGGTGGTGAAAAAATGAAAGCAGATAAATAATAAGTTGATCTCTTTTCTATACAAAGCGTCCCGCCCAAAAGCGGGACGCTTTATTTTTAATATTGCCCATCAAATAGAAGAGAAGTAATTATTAGCCCATCTTTATTGGATATTTGTAAAAAAAACTCAATGGCATATCGGATAGGTTCAGGTGTTGATTTTCATAAACTGGTAGAAGGCCGTGACCTTTGGATAGGAGGGGTAAAAATTCCTCACTATAAAGGAGCACTGGGCCATAGTGATGCTGACGTATTATTGCATGCAATATGTGATGCAATGCTTGGAGCTGTTTGCCTGGGCGACATAGGAGTTCATTTTCCTGACACAGATTCAGCTTACAAGGATATTGACAGCAAAATTCTATTAGAGAAAACAGCTCAGCTTGTTAAAAATGAAGGATACCAGATTATAAATATTGATAGTACTCTTTGCCTTGAGTTACCCAAAATAAAGCCCTATGTGGGGCACATGCAAAAAGTAATTGCTGATACATTGCATATCAGTATTAAAGATGTTTCTATTAAGGCAACTACTACAGAAAAAATGGGATTTGTTGGAAGAGAAGAAGGCTTGATGGCTTATGCATCTGTTTTATTGGTGCGTTTAGATGTCTAATAAGTTATTGCATTTGTGCTAATCCTTTATGATGCTGCTTATCTTTGTTTGAATGGCTGAAATCGGAGTAAAAATAATTAATCAATCTGCTAATTCTATACCTGAGTATGCCACAGCTGGTTCCTCGGGTATGGATTTAAGAGCCAATCTTACTACTTCCCAGGTGATACAGCCAATGGAGCGGCTCCTGATACCTACAGGATTGTTTATTGAACTTCCTGAAGGATACGAAGCTCAAATTCGTCCAAGAAGTGGGTTGGCAATAAAACAGGGCATTACATGTCTTAATTCACCAGGTACTATCGATGCTGATTACAGAGGAGAAATTAAGATTATATTAATCAACCTTTCCAATGAAGAACAGGTCATACAGCCCGGTGATAGAATCGCTCAAATGATAATTCAGTCTGTAGAAAAATGCAAGTGGGTTCAGGTAGAGGAAATTACTTCCACTGATAGAAATGCCGGGGGATTCGGGCATACCGGAAAAAATTAAAAATATTAAATGATTAGAGCTCTGGTAATACTGGTTGTTTCCATTACTTCACTTGCTTCCTGCAGGTCCACCAAGAAAATACAGACAGCTATAGCTAATATTGATACAGCCGTAGTTATTGCTACTCCACCTCCCGGTAACCCCGCAGAAGATTCTATTACATTTATTAAAGAAAATTATTCGGAGGTTATTAAGAATCGTATTGATTTTGCAACATTCTCCGCTAAAATAGATCTGGACTATACAGATGCAGAGGGTAAGAAGTATGACGTCAATGCACATATCAGAATGCATAAGGACAGTGCAATATGGGTTTCAATAACTGCTATTTTAGGTATAGAAGGATTAAGGGCATTGATAACCCGTGACTCGGTAAAACTGCTTGACAAACAGAATAAAATTTACACAGCCCGTAGTGTGTCTTATCTGCAGGAAGTAACTGCATTACCACTTACATTATCTTCACTACAGGATTTAATAATCGGCAATCCGGTATTCCTGGATTCAAATATTATTTCGTACAGTAAATCGCCTGGAAGAATCTCTTTTCAGAGTAATGGCAGTTTTTTCAAAAACCTTTTTACAATAGGCGAAACAGGAAAACTGATACAGAGCAGCAAGCTGGATGATATGGATGAATTAAGGAATAGAACCTGCTACCTTACCTATACTGAATATGAAAACAAGAAGGGGGTTAACTTCTCTACTAAGCGTACAATTCATGTTTCTGAAAAGAAGAAATTGGATATTAAGCTTGATTTCAAGCAATATGAGTTTAATGAAACGTTAAGTTTCCCGTTTAATATCCCTAAAAGTTACAAGCAGAATTAGGCAATTAAAATTTATTTTGCAAATTGCCGTTATTACAACGTACTATCCGGCCCATGTTTAATAAAACACACCTATTAACTATGCGAAAATTATTATTTATTGCAGCACTTATTGTAGGCGTAAGTGGTATCGCAACAGCCCAAGATAAGACCCAGTTAGAAAAGGAAAGGCAAGAGCTTCAACGGGAGTTGAAGGAAATGGAAGGGGCCTATAATAAAATTAAAGGGCAAAAGAAGCAGACATTAGGTCAGCTAAGTGTACTGAACAGGAAAATACAATTACAGGAACAGTATATCAACAGCATTAGTAAAGAACTTAAATCAATTGATGATGACATTTACCTGAGCAACCTGGAAATATATCGTCTGCAAAAGCAACTCGATACTTTAAAATCGCAGTATGCAAAAACGATAGTATATGCTTACAAGAATAAAAGCAATTATGATTATCTCAATTTTATTTTTTCATCCAGCAGTTTCAATGATGCGGTTAAACGAATTGCATATTTAAAAAGCTACCGGGCTTACAGGGAAAAGCAGGTAACAACTATTCTTGAAACACAGGATTTAATTGCCAAAAGAAAACAGCAGCAGTTAGGTAGAAAAGTACAGAAGAATGAAGCACTGACCAACCAAACAAAACAAGTAGGAGAATTAGCCGTACAAAAGAAGGAAAAGGATGCGGTTGTCTCTCAATTAAAATCAAAAGAAAAGGATATTCAAAAGCAAATAGCCACTAAGAAAAAGAGGGATAAGGATTTGAACAATGCGATAGTAGCTATTGTAAGAAGAGAAATTAAAGCAGCTGAAGATAAAGCCAAAGCAGAGGCAAAGGCAAGAGCTGAAGCGGATGCAAAAAAGAAATCGGAGGAAGTGGTAAAGAAAACAGCGAATCCAACTACTCCGGTAGATGAAACAAAAACTGCCACCACAAAAACCACGACAGCACCTACTACTACAGCTAAAC
Source organism: Bacteroidia bacterium Ga0077558 (assembly GCA_001464625.1). Lineage (GTDB taxonomy): Bacteria > Bacteroidota > Bacteroidia > Chitinophagales > Chitinophagaceae > JJ008. The sequence continues at coordinate 57,698 of LNFJ01000062.1, forward strand.
GTAATGAGCCTACAAAAAAACCTGATAGCTATCTTGATTTGAATGCAAAAGATGTGGCATTGAATAGCAGTTTTCAGGCAAATAAAGCTAAGTTACCATGGCCTGTAGATAATGGTATCGTTACCATGAGGTTTGGAAATAACAAAATTGAAAATACATTGCTCACATTTGACAATCCCGGTATCACCATTTCTACTCCTTCGCCGGGCGCAAATGTAAAAGCCGTTTTTGATGGTGAAGTGGTAGGTGTTTATAACTTGGGAGATGGGATGGCCGTTACAATACGCCACGGTAAATATTTTACCACATATAGTAATTTAAACGGTGTAGGTGTTACAAAAGGAACGGTTGTAAAAACCGGCCAATCAATTGGAAGAGCTGGTAAAGATGATGATGGAAGTGGCGGACAGATTGATTTTATATTGATGATCGAGAGCCGAAACATTGATCCATCGCCGTGGTTGAGACGTTAAAATGTTTTATAGAATTATAATAAGAAAGCCCTGTCTCGTTTCAAAAGAGACAGGGCTTTCTTATTTATAGAAACTTTTCGTAAAGCTTTTCATATAACGGAACAATATTAGCAATGTCAAAAATTTTGGCATGCTCGGCTGCATTTTCTTTAAAGGTTTTTAATGTTGCATCATCTTTTAAAATAGACATTGCCTGATTGCTCATGGTTTCAATATCTCCTACATTGGCCATATAGCCTGTTTTGCCTTGAATGTTTATTTCGCCTAGTCCACCTGCATTAGTAGAAACCACCGGAACGCCGGCAGCCATTGCTTCCAATGCTGCTAATCCAAAACTTTCATATTCAGAGGTCAATAAAAATAGATCGGCGATAGCTAATATATCTTCCATTTGTTCCTGCTTGCCTACAAAACGAATTTCATCACAAACACCTAGTTCTCTGGCGAGGTCTTCAGCAGTAGAACGTTCGGGTCCGTCACCAACAAATAAAAGTTTTGCAGGCATTTGCTTAAGAACTGTAGCAAATATTTTTACCACATCCTGTACTCTCTTAATTTTTCTGAAGTTGGATGCATGCATTAAAACTCTTTCGCCATTAGGTGCAATTACTTTTTTAAAAGCGTCAATTGGCTTGCGGCTAAAACGGCTTACATCAACAAAGTTTACAATTACTTCAATTTCTTTTTTGATATCGAAGTGTTTAAATGTTTCATCCCGCAGGTTTTGTGAAACCGCTGTGATAGCATCACTCTCATTAATGGAGAATGTAACAACCGGGGCATAAGTTTTATCTCTTCCCACTAATGTAATATCTGTACCATGAAGGGTAGTTATAACAGGAATACTCTTTCCTTCTTTCTTTAAAATTTGTTTTGCCATATAGGCCGCTGAAGCATGCGGGATGGCATAGTGTACATGCAGCAGATCAAGGTTATTGTTTTTTATAACGTCTACCATCGTACTGGCCAATGCAGTTTCGTATGGGGGGTAATCAAATAAAGGATAAGTGGGTACTTGTACTTCGTGGTAAAAGATATTTGGAATAAACCCATTTAACCGCACCGGTTGCTGGTACGTAATAAAATGGACCATATGACCTTTTTGAGCCAAGGCTTTGCCCAACTCAGTAGCTAAAACTCCGCTTCCACCGAATGTTGGATAGCAAACAATACCAATTTTCATAATGTATAATAATCTGGCTACCGAAGGTAACAGTTTTACAGGAGGAAGGTTTGCCGTTTATTTAAAAGTTTGATTACTTATTTTAGATCCCTGTCTGCTAATAAACGGCTTTCTATTATCTTTAGCAAAAAGGAAATCTATGAGAAAAGTGTCGATGCTGTTTTTTCTTTCTGTTTCAGTTATCACTGTTTTAGGACAAAAAGAGGATTCGGCTTTTATTAAAAAGATTTCAGACGAAATATTGACGAATGGAAAGGCTTATGAAAACTTGCGGCATCTTACCAAAAAAATTGGAGCCAGGTTGGCAGGTTCGCAAGGAATGGTAAAGTCTGAACATTGGGGTTTAAAAATAATGCAGGAAAGTGGAGCAGACAAAGCGTATATGCGGGAATGTATGGTGCCACATTGGGTAAGAGGAGGAGAGGATAAAGCAGCACTCAAAAAAAAGACAGCTGGTGCTACTGAATGGACATCAAAAACACTGGATGTAGTAGCACTCGGAAATTCAATCGGGAGTGGCAAAAATGGCATTTCAAGTGAAGTAATTGAAGTAAAATCTTTTGATGAGTTAGAGAAGCGAAAGGATGAAGTGAAAGGAAAAATTGTTTTTTACAATTACAAATTCAACCCCACATTCATTCGTACTTTTCAGGCATATGGCGATGCTAATAAATACAGAGGGCAGGGGCCAAGTATGGCGGCAAAATATGGGGCAGTAGGAGTAGTTGTGAGGAGTATGAGTCACAGTACAGATAATAATCCGCATACTGGCTCTACACGGTATGATTCAGCATATGCTAAAATTCCGGCTGTAGCAATTGGGTTACATGATGCAGATTGGTTAAGCACTGAAATAAATGCACAGGCAGAAACAACTAAACCTGCACAATTGCGACTGGAGCTATTTACAAACGGGCACTTTTTACCCGATACAATTGGGCATAATATCATTGGTGAATTAAAAGGTGCTGAATTTCCAGAGGAAATAATAACTGTTGGCGGTCACCTTGATAGTTGGGATAATTGCGAAGGCGCACATGATGATGGTGCTGGTTGTGTACAAACCATAGAAATACTAAGAGCTTTTAAGGCGTTAGGTTATAAACCAAAACGAACAATTCGCTTTGTGTTATTTGCAAATGAAGAAAATGGTTTGCGTGGCGGAAACAAATATGCAGATGAGGCTAAAGCAAAAGGAGAGAAACATATTTTCGCATTGGAGAGTGATGCGGGAGGATTTACACCACGAGGTTTTGGAATGACTGGAACTGATGAGCAATTTCAGAAATTTTTAAGCTGGAAATCCTTGATAGCTCCTTATGGATGCACAGAATTTAACCGAGGAGGTGGCGGAGCAGATATTGGTCCGCTGAACAGAGCTTTTAAAACTCCAACGGCAGGATTGAATCCTGATTCGCAACGCTACTTTGATGTGCACCATGCAAGAAACGATGTGTTTGAATCTGTGAATAAAAGAGAACTGGACTTAGGCGCAGTGAATATGGCGGCGTTGATTTATTTGGTTGATAAGTATGGAATGTAGTATTTATAGGGAAATGCGACATGATACAACTGCAAAACGCTTTCGTTTTACAGTACTGAGAAATAAGAAGCTCTGTCTTCTAGCAGGTAATGTCTGAGTGATTTTATTAGTATCATCCTGGAAACCCATGTCAAGCATACGGTCTGCTTCATCCAACACCAAAAATTGCAAGCCCTTCTTATTCACGCATAGCCCATGTTCAGGTGGGCAATCATACGACCGGGAGTACATACAATAATATCAAAGCCCATCTGTAAGGTTTTTTACTCAGCTACAAAACTTTGCGCATCGTTGCCCCTATATATGGCTATCGCACTCAAATGAGAAAAATAAGACAGGCCTTCCATGTGTTGCGAAATCTGTATGGCCAGTTCCCTTGTGGGTACAATAATTAAAGCACCTACTTTCCCATCCACATGGTTTTTCAGTAACTGATTCATAACGGGCAATAAAAAAGCGGCTGTTTTTCCGGTACCGGTTTGTGCAGAAGCGATTATATCTCTGCCAGACAGAATAGATGGTATAACCTGTTCCTGTACCGGAGTGGCTGTTTCATAGTTGGATGCTTCTATTCCTTCAAGTAACTCGGGGAGAAAATTAAATGCGGTAAACTTCAAAATAGGTTGATTTAAGAAAGAGACGAAGGTAGTTGAAAATAATGATGAAACCGGCTGTAGTACCTTGATTGGGCTGAAGTTGCGACGCTACGTTCAGGGTTCTGTTCGCTGTGCATCAATATGTATAGAGTATCCTGCCACTCATCACTACATCATTATGTAGTGCAAACAAAGCATACCCAATATAGGTTTGTGTTATCAAAAAACATCAACCATGAAACTTGTCTCAATCATCATTATTACAACAATCACTCTTTTTGCCTGCGGAAAAAAAGACACTATTACCCCTGAGAAAAAAACCTATTTAGTAAGAGAAGCCAGGGGTGTTGTAACAAGAGATTTTAAATATGACAATCAAAACCGGTACATGGGCATGGTGTACCGGGATGGCACCAATCATCAGGAAACCTTCACCACTCAGTTTCATAGTAGCGGGCAGCCGTCAGAAGCTATTTTAAGAGATTATATTTTTAACAGAGCAGTCCGCTATAATTACACTTATGATGCATCAAATAGGTGCACACAAATTGAAACGAGGGATTCTACCAATCCTACCACTTATACACTAACGAATACATACAGCTTTGCTTACATCGGTAATAAAATAACCCGAACAGTAACCAATGCCACTACCGGCAATACAACAAAAATTGTATTCACTTTAACTGCCAACGGAAATTTTTCATCAGACGAGTTTTACAATAGCTCCAATGTATTTACATCAGAAACTACTTATACTGCGTATGATGATAAAAAAGACCCTTATAGCGCAGCTTTTGAATTTATTTTCTTAGAACCACGGTCAAAAAATAATTACACCGCTTACACATCAAGAAATGTTATTACCGGCAGCACTACTTCCGTTACCGCCACTCATACCTATAACAGTGATGGCTATCCTACGCAAACGGTATTTAACAATGGAACTATTTACAATTACACTTACGAAAAAAGATAAATAAGAGTAATAACAATACCCCTTCATTTAAAAATAAACATAAATGAAACTGATACTAAGATATACTTGTTTGTTAGTGCTGATAGCAATTACCAATACTACGCAGGCACAAATACTGCGCAAAGCGGGGCAAAAGGCAGAGCAAAGAGTTAAAGACAGAGCCGATAGAAAAATAGACCAAACTATTGACAAGGGGCTTGACAAAGTGGAAACCGGTATTGACAGCCTTGGCAAAAAAGAAAAAAAGAATAACAAGAAAAATGAAACTGGGTCTGGCGAAAACCAAACCTCAGCAGAGGAAAGTAATAATAACTCTTTGCCTCATCAACCAGCAGGCAACCCACAAAGCGATATTAACGGCAGCAGTGGTAACACCCCAGCTCTATTCAAGGTGGATAGCAAATTCGACTTTGTACCCGGAGACAAAATTGTATTACTAGAAGATTTCTCATCTTACCCCATAGGAGACTTTCCCAACAAATGGATAACCAACGGTACTGGGGAAATTGTAAAAGCAACAGATGGCACCTCCATCAACTACTTGAAAATAACAAAAGAAGCAGTGTTCTATCCTTCTTCTGTTAAAACATTACCCGATGAATTTACGTTGGAATGTGATTTGCTTTGCAACGAAGACTTCAACTACTACTCTTACGAATTTGCCATTGGATTGACCAATGCAAAAGATCTCAAAACACAATGGAATTACTTTGGCCGGTTTGGGCATGGCGGCGAAAACAACAGTCGTGTTGAAATGCTATTGCACCCGAATGATGAAGGCAATAAAGAAGGGCTTACTTATTTTGTAGCCACACACAAAACAAATGAAAGCTTACGCAACAATGCCAATCAAAACCAGCTCTCGGTAAGAGCCGGTAATCACAAAGTACATATATCTATCTGGCGGCAGAAACAGCGGGTAAGAATTTACCTGAACGATAAAAAAGTATGGGATATACCCACCGCCTTTGAAGCCAATATTCCTGTAAACAGTATTTACTTCAGAACTAACGGAACCGATAATGACAGGGATGCCTATTATATAACCAATATAAAACTGGCAACAAGCAATCCCAACACAAAACAAAAGCTGTTAACAGAAGGAAAATTCAGCACCAGTAATATTTTATTTGATGTAAACAGCGACAAGATAAAACCTGAAAGCTACGGTGCTATTAAAGAAATTGCCAATGTATTAAATGAGAATACAAGTGTAAGGGTAAAAGTTACGGGACATACAGACAGTGATGGCGATGATGCCGCCAACCTGGAGCTATCTAAAAAAAGAGCGGTGGCCGTAAAAAATTATCTCGCACAAAATTTCAATATTGATGCTAGCCGTATGGAAACGGATGGTAAAGGAGAAACGCAACCTGTTGTTAAAAACTATAATGTAGAAAACAAAGCGCAAAACAGAAGAGTGGAATTTGTTAAGCTCTAAGAAAAAATGGTTTTGCTACATACAGATGTAGCAGCCTCGTTCTTATCTGGCAGTAGTTTTAATAATCTATCAACTTATAAAAATTTAAAAAATGAAACACTTATTCATCGCAGCCATCAATCTGCTATTGCTGACAAGCAGTTGTGGAAACAATGAAAATAAAACACCATCCTCTACTGCAACTGTTGAAAAAGATGAAGTGGCTAAACAAGGCGAAACCGCTATTGATAATGCAGGCAAAGCCAAAAGCCCCAAGGGTACTATTACTTTTAAGATAGATGGCGAATCATTTTCTGCCAATGAAAATACTGTGCAGTGCATGTTTATTGGCATGGGCAGTAAGGAAATGGCCCAAGGCAATATAAGCGGTAATATATCCGGTGGCATTACCATTAGCGCAGTACTAATGACAAAACCACAAATTGGTGAGATAAAATCAAAAGGTGTTGCTACTGCAATCGGCATGATGATAACAAGAGATGGAGTTCAATACAACAGCAACCAAAATGGGGAGCTAAGTATCAACATCACAAAAATTACTCCTGATGGAAACAACTACTATATCGGTGGTACATTTTCTGGTACGTTAAAGTCACAGGATGGCAAAACTATTACTGTAACCGATGGTGTTTTTGAAAGTGCCTATTTATAAACCAGTAAACTTTTTGAAATGAAAAAATTAACAATGTTCAGTCTGTTTATTACAACAGCTATTTTATCTGCACAGGCGCAAACACCCAACCCAAGGATACCCAGTACGCCGCACAACCCTAATCAAAAACCAATACCTGAGGTTAAAATCATAAAGAAAGTACCTGACCTGGCTATTGGATTGTTAGATATAATCAGCGCTACATACTATCCGGATACCAGAAGAACTTCCATAAAAGTATCTGTAAAAATCACCAATGCAGGAACTGCCACTTCACCAGCCTCTGTTGTTGCTTTTGAAGTATATACCCATGATATGGAGGGAAGGCTGGACCCAGATCGTAAATTCTGGCAGAAATTCGGTGAACCATTCAGTATCCCTGCTTTAACACCGGGAAGTACTATTACAAGGTTTGCAACCTATCACGGACTGCACTTAGTAAAGGATGTTACCTATCGTTCGCACCTGCAGATAAACCCGTATGGGGCTTTTGAGGAATTATCGAATGCTAATAATCAAACAGCAGAGTTTAACATTACTATTAACTAAACTACAACGCAGACACCTGCCTAATGCTGAATAGAATTACCGGACGATGCAGTGAGTGACACAACAGGCGATGATAGTAGCAATGCAGCTGACAACAAAAAATAATATTTATGTCAAGAAATATTTTTCTGCTTTTATTTTCTGTTATTGTTTTATCGGCCGTAGATGCACAACCGCCGATAAACCTAACCCGCAGGTTAACGGATGCACAGCGGCAGCAAATGCTGGAGGCGCCAACCAGCATTACCGGCGAAAGCGAACCAAGGGATTTTCTTTCGCAGCTGGATACATGGTTTATTACTTTCAACAGAAGATTTATAATTGAAGTGCAGAACAATGGCATACCAACTTATTTCTGTATGCTGGTAAGTACTACAGGTGGCTATGTAGCTTATCTGGGACCTGAATATACTTTATCGCCTTCACTAGCTACTATTAACCCCAACTTGCCGGATTTCCGAATGACTATTATTTCGCTGAAAGGGCATGTATTAATATTCAGCAATATGAGTACCGGGTCGAGGATTAAAAAGCAGCTATTTTTTGGTAATACGTATGCAGTGCCTGTGGCAGCATTGGCCAACCCAGAGAGAAAACAAATGAACAGGCAAACCGGTCAGCGTAATTATGTGAACAACAGTATTGTTGGTTTTCCTTATAAAAATAATGTAACAGGCGAAAGCCCATCCCCCATTTTTTATGTACACAAAAGCCGTGGCTTCACCAATGCTGGTTCATTTCAGGCGGAAAAACTGTTAGGCATCATGGGTGTTGGCTATATAAAAGCTAATGATGGTGTTTATTTATCGTTGGGCTTTGAAGAGGGCAGCGCCAAGGCCAAAGTAATTGCTATGGATAACGAAAATGTAATGTTTGATGGCGCCGAGTTTGAATGTTTAGATTGTGATTTCATTAATAAAGCAAGAGTAGAAATTCGTACCGGACGGGAAAAGCTATTAGCCGACAGAGCAAACATAACAGGCACCTGTGCACAGCAGGAATTAGAAAGAAACCAGTTAAAAATGGAAGTATTAAACGACCATGAACAATTACTGAGAGATTATGGTCGCAGCAATGCCTTTGGCGGAGATAGTGTAAGAATCGTTACCATACTTGACTTTAAAGACCCCCTGATTGGATTAAAAGAGGATTTAGCCAAATTGAAAATAAGTTTATGCAATGCTCAAAATTCGCCATACAGAACAACCAGTAATGCTGCAAAAATTAGCTGCATCAGCCGGCAGATAAACAATACGCAACGGGCTATTATGGATATGGAAAGTATTAATAACCGCTATCCATACAACAGAAGTATGGGCATTGCTGAAAAAGCAGAAATAACATTTCGCTTATCCAGGGAAAATGGTGAATGCAATTATTAGACTATGATAAAGTATATAATATCCATTTGTTTGTTCTTGTGCGTAAGCACCGGCTTACAGGCACAGGCGGGCCTGTATGCAGGCACAGCAAAAAAAATAGTGGGAAAGCCCTTTAAAGAAAATAATCCCGACAAACTCTTTAAGCTGTACAAAAACACCGGCGGTTACCTGCTGGATAATTCAAGAGAAGAGTTTGAAGTGTGGATTGGTTTATATCAAAAAGAAAATATCCATTTAGTGGTAATGTATTCGCTGGATACTGTCTCCAGACAAAACCGTGTGCTGGATATATTAGGAATAAAATTACCCGATGCCTTAACGGTAATACAGGCAGGCAGTTGCAGCATCAACGGGGAATTTTCCATTGAAATTATTGCGACAGAAAGAAAAGGCAAAGTACTTAATGGCTGGCGGGCCTTACGGGATAAACTGCGTTTTCAAAAAATGGACCGGCCCGCATTACAGAAAACAAATTGCACAGTTGAAGGCGCAGATTAAGTTGTTTTATAAGTACACATAAAATCCTGTAAATTAGACCTACCGCTATCATGGCATGCATATACTTTATAAAACATACTTACTGATTACCGGAATTATTTTCAGTTGTAGTGCTTTTGCTCAAAAAAAATACACCCCCGATGATTCTGTTGCTGTTGAAAAAAAACTTGCAGACATTGATATACTGATTGACGAAAACAAAACAACTATTGCTTTAGAAAAATCAAAGGTGCTGTTACAGTATTGCGAAAGCAAACACTTTCAGTATGGCCAGGCATGGTCGGCTATCAAAATAAATGACATTCTAATTGCAGAAGACGATTATAGCAACACCACAGCTCCAACCAACAGTATTATACAAACAGGAAATGCTTTAAAAAATGATGACATAATCGGGATAGGCTATTTACAAACGGCCCAGTATAAAATGTATAACAACAAGCCCGGTGAAGCAGAGCCGCTGTTTGAAAAATCAATTCAACTACTAAAAGATAAATCAGTATATGCTGCATTGGCCTGGAACGAAAGAGGATTTAATGCCTCACTCAGCAGCGATTTACAAAATCAAACCGACTACTACTTAAAAGCCCTTCGGCTCTATGAAAAATTAAACAACGAAAGCGGAATGGCTATGGTATATTCCAATCTTTCTGTTTTGTACAATGATATTGCGCAGCCGGAAAAGGGTATCGGTTATGCAAAAAAATCTATCAGCCTGCGTGAAAAGATAAATGATATAAGAGGCCTGAGCTATGCATACTGCAACATCAGCCAGATGTACCTTACTATTGATTTAAAAGAAGCCGAGAAATACTCACAACTCTGCACAAAAGCCGCTGAAGAAATAAACAGCGATGGCCGCCGCATACATGCCATCAACACTGCGGGGTTAGTCAAAGAAAGATTGGGACAAAAAAATGAAGTACTTAAGAGCTCATTACAGGTATTAGAAATTTTAGAAAAGAAAAGCAACCCCTCTATTGACCTTGCAAGACAATATTTAGCAACCGGTATTATTATTAGTGAGGGCAGAATGGATTCTACTACCGCCCTGCAATACTTTAACAAGGGATTAAAGATGGCCCAATCGCTAAACGATAAAACAAGCATCCGTGATGCCTACTATTGTATAACTGCATTTTTTAAAATCAGAAGCGATTTTTATAATGCTTATGAAAATATTAAAAAGTATCACAGCTATAAAGACAGCATCATCACTTCTAACACACAAACCAATATTGCCGAACTACAAACCAAATACGAAACAGAGAAGAAAGACAATGAAATAACCCGACTGTACAGTGAACAAAAAATTAATCAATTACAAATTGAAAAACTAAATACCGAGCAACGAATTAAACAACTAGCCATCGAAAAACAAAACGCTGTAATAGCGGGTAACAGACTACTTGCTAAACAAAAAGAAGATGAAATAGCCATGTTATCAAAAGAAAGGGAATTGCTTGATCTGCAGATAAAGCAACAAACTGAAACTCTGGAAAAAAAATCACTACTTGCCAAAAACCAGCAGCAGCAATTACAACTGGCCGATAAAGAAAAAGCGTTAAACGAAGCAGCCGTAAAAAGACAAAAGCAGTCAAAGAATATTATTATAGGCGCAGGTCTGGCCAGCCTGATAATTGGGGGCATACTCTTTAACCGCTATCAGCTAAAAAAGAAAATAGCCGAACAGCAGGCTCTGTTGGCTGTGAGGGATAATATAGCCAAAGATTTGCATGACGAAGTAGGATCGGCCTTGTCCAGCATAAAAATACTTTCGGAGGTATCGCTAAAGAATATAGAAAAAGATAAGATAAAATCTTCCGCCCTGCTTCAGCAAATTGTTACACAAAGTGAAAAATCACAGCAGGGCATCAGCGATATTGTGTGGAGCGTAAAACCCGATAATGATAAATTAGAAAACATTACGGTGCGGATGAGAGAATATATAAGCCAGACACTAGAGCCCAGAAATGTAGAAGTAAATTTTAATGCCAGCGATGAAGTTCTTCAAAAAAAGCTGGACATGCAGCAGCGAAAAGATGTATTACTAATTTTTAAAGAAGCTGTTAATAACATAGCAAAATATTCAGGCTGCACCAAAGCCAGTGTGCTGATAGAAAATCATCAAAAAAAACTGTTATTCCATTTTATTGATAATGGCAGCGGTTTTAATCAAGATAAAATAACTTCCTCTAATGGACTAAAAAACATGAAAGCTAGGGCAGCCTCTTTAAATGGTGATATGCAAATTGTTTCCTCACCCGGTAATGGCGCACACCTGACACTTACCATACCAACTGCATAAATATGAAAACTAAAATTATTTTATACGACGATAATGAAACACTGGCGCAAAGTATAAAACTAATGCTGGAAGATGAAGATGATATGGAAGTAGCCGCCACCTTCCCCAATGCGGAAACCGTAGCAGAAGATATAAAAACATTAAAGCCTGATGTGATGCTCATGGATATTGATATGCCGAATGTAAATGGCGTGGAAGCCGTAAAAAACATAAGGTTAAAATACCCCGTACTTCCCGTAATTATGCTTACTGTGTTTGACGATAACGATAATATTTTTAATGCCGTTTGTGCCGGGGCTTCCGGGTATATTTTAAAACGAAATGCTACTGCCGAAGTACCCGATGCCATCCGCAATGTACTTACCGGTGGTGCGCCAATGACGGGCAGTGTAGCCCGCAAGGTATTGCAAATGGTACCTGGGTCACAGACAAAAAAAGAAGACTTCAAACTTTCTGCTCATGAAAAAAAAGTACTGGAGTTGTTAGTAAAAGGGTTTAGTTATAAAATGATAGCAGTTGAAACAGGCGTTAAAGTGGATACAGTTCGTTTTCATATTAAAAAAATATATGACAAGCTGCATGTGCATTCAGCAACGGAGGCGGTGAGTAAGGCTTTAAGAAATAAGATTGTGTAAAAATCGTTTTGTGCCAGGTGCTACAGCCGCAACTTATAATCAAGAAACCAATTTCTCAATTGCTTTTTGAACAGATGTAAAGGGAAAAGAATCAACTAACTTTTGCATCTGTTTTTTTATTTCTTCTGTGCAAAGGTTGCCAATGCTTCCCTCATGGGTATGATTTACCAAAGTGTTGTAAGTGAAGTTGCCAGCTTCAATATCCAGTCCTACTTTTTTGTATGCATCACGGAAAGGTGTTCCACTGTTCACTAACTTGTTTACTTCTTCTACACTAAAGAGATATTTATATTTGTCATCGGCCAGAATATCTTTCTTTATTTCAATGTTTGATAGCATCAAACCTGCCATTTTAATACAATCGTTAAGAGTATTGAAAGCGGGGAATAAATGTTCTTTCAGTAATTGCAGATCCCGGTGATAACCGGAAGGCAGATTGGTTGTCATCATAGTTATTTCATTGGGCAATGCTTTTAGTTGATTGCAACGGGAACGGATAAGTTCAAATACATCCGGATTTTTTTTATGCGGCATGATGCTGCTACCGGTTGTTAATTCTGTGGGGAAGCTGATGAAGCCAAAATTTTGATTGAGATATAAGCAAGCATCCATACTCAGTTTTGCCAATGTATCAGCCACGTTTGCCAATGATTGAGCCACAATTCGCTCTGCCTTGCCTCTTCCCATTTGTGCGTAGACCATATTATAATTCAACTCATCGAAGCCAAGCAGTTTTGTGGTCAATGTTCTGTTGATAGGAAAAGAAGAACCATAACCTGCGGCGGAGCCAAGCGGATTTTTATTCACTACATCATAAGCGGCTTTGATCGTTATTACATCATCCACCAAACTTTCTGCATACGCACCAAACCAAAGTCCAAAGGAAGAAGGCATGGCTAATTGCAAATGTGTGTAGCCAGGTAGGAGATCAGCTTTATATTTTTCACTTTGCGATTGTAATAGTTCAAAGAAAGGTTGAATTGTATTTACCAGTTCTTCCAGCTCATTGCGGAGAAATAGTTTTACATCTACTAAAACCTGGTCGTTGCGGCTTCTGGCACTGTGAATTTTTTTACCAATATCACCCAATTTTTGTGTGAGCAATAATTCTACTTGGGAGTGAATGTCTTCTACATCATCCTGTAATTTGAATTCGCCTTTTTGTATTTGCTGGTAGATGGTTTTTAATTCAGCTTGTAATTGCGTCAACTCTTCTTTTTTAAGCAATCCAACTGATTCAAGCATTTCGGTATGTGCTAACGAACCTAATACATCAAAAGCAGCTAAATACATATCCATTTCACGGTCGTTACCCACGGTGAATTTTTCTACTTCTTTTAGTGATGCTTTGCCTTTTTGCCAGAGTTTCATAATCCAGAGTTGTTTCACGCAGAGGACGCAGAGGTCGCAGAGGTGATATTATAGAATCTGTTCTAATAATTTTATATATAGATTAATCCCTTCATAAATCTCTTTGGTATAAATATACTCATCTGCCGTGTGACTTCTTGCGGAATCACCCGGTCCCATCTTCAGCGAAGGAAAAGGCATCAATGCTTTGTCAGATGTCGTAGGCGAACCGTAATAAGTTCTGCCAAGACTACTGCCAGCTTTTACCAACGGATGATCCAATGCAATTGAAGTAGAACGAAGTCTTGTACTTCTTGGTTTTACTTCACAATCAACATTGGCTTTTATAATTTCTAGAATCTCTTCAAAACTGTATAATTCATTAATCCGGGTGTCTACCACAAATTTGCATTGGGAAGGAATCATATTATGTGCTTTATTTTCTGTTTCTATAACAGTCACACTCATTTTTGATGGACCCAATAAATCAGAAATTTTCGGCAGTTTATAATTTCTGAACCATTCAATATCTTTCAATGCCTTATAAATGGAATTTTCGCCTTCTTCCCTGGCTGCGTGCCCGGCTTTGCCATGGCTTATACAATCCAGCACCATCAATCCTCTTTCTGCAACAGCCATTTGCATAAGCGTTGGTTCACCAACAATAGCACAATCGATTTTTGGTAAATATGGCAAAGTATATTCAATTCCACCGGTACCGGATATTTCCTCTTCTGCAGTGGCGGCAAAAATTAAATTATATGCTGTTGATTTATTGTAAAAATGTAAAAAAGTAGCTAATAAAGAAACAAGGCATCCTCCAGCATCATTACTTCCCAATCCATAAAGCTTTTCATTTTCAACAATAGGAGAGAAGGGGTCTTTGCTGTATTGCGGATTTGGTTTTACCGTATCATGATGTGAGTTGAGAAGAATAGTTGGTTTCTTTTCGTCATAATATTTATTCAATGCAAAAACATTATTACCCACTCTTGTTGCAGCAATTTGCTTTAGAGCCAAAAATTTTCCAATAATGCTTGCAGTCTGGTCTTCTTCTTTACTAAAAGATGGTGTGGCAATCAATTCTTTTAATAAGGTGATTGCTTCAGTTTGTAAGGTATGTAATTCGTTACTCATTGATTATGCTTGTTCCTGATTTGCCACTGATCAGTTCCTGTAAATTTTCAGCTTTGCCGATAATGATTTTTTTTACACCGCTCTTGAGTGCTACAAATGCATTTTCCAGCTTAGGAATCATACCGGCGAATATTTTTTCTTTTGCTTTCAATTCCTTGTAAGATGATGGATTGATGACAGGAATAACAGTAGTATCATCATTAGCGTCAAGCAATACACCACTTTTTTCAAAAGAATAAATAAGCTCAACTGTAAAATCCTTGCTTAATCCTTTTGCCAGCTCCTGGGCAATTGTATCGGCATTCGTATTTAATAATTGCCCTTGCTGGTCATGAGTAATAGGAGCAAAAACAGGAGTAAGATTTTTCTCCAGCAAACTGCGAATAAGGTCTGTGTTGATTGAATCTACATCTCCTACAAAACCATAATCCATTACCGGGTGTTTGCGTTTATGTGCCAGTATTGCATCACCATCGGCGCCACAAAGACCAATCGCATTACAGTTATTCATTTGCAGCTTGGCAACAATATTTTTATTGATATAGCCAGCATACACCATGGTGACGATCTTCAATGTTTCAGCATCTGTAATGCGTCTTCCATCTATTACTTGCTGTGGCACATTCATTCGCTCTGCCATTTTGGTGGCCAGCTTTCCGCCACCATGTACCAGTATTTTATTTCCTTCAACAGCAGCAAAATCTTTTAAGAATGAGGAAAGTTTCTTTTCATCATCAATAATGTTACCGCCGATTTTTATGATATATAAATTATCCATTATTCCTGAGAATTTCAGATAGCACTGCCTGTGCTGCCCAAACTCTGTTTGCTGCTTCTTGTGTGACAATACTATTCGAGCCGTCTAATATCTCATCGCTCAATTCCACATTTCTTCTTACTGGAAGACAATGCATCACTTTTGCATTATTAGTTATTCCTAATTTTTTATTTGTAAGCATCCATCTTGGATCGCTTTCATAAATTTTACCATAATCATTAAAAGTGCTCCAGTTCTTTACGTATACAAAGTCAGCATCCTTCAACGCTTCATTTTGATCATGTGTAATAGTAGCTCCTTTGGTGAATTCCTCGCTCAATTCATAATCTTCCGGATGAGTAATTACAAAATCAGCTTTGCCCCATGCATTTACCCATTGAGCAAAACTATTGGCTACACATTGCGGTAAAGGTTTTACATGCGGAGCCCAGGTCAATACGATTTTTGGTTTTAGATTGATGATTTTAGATTTCTCCAACTCTTCTGTGATTGTAATAATGTCCGTAAGCGATTGTAGCGGATGTAATGTTGAGCTTTCTAAACTCACCACAGGTATTCCTGCGTACTTGATAAACTGCTTAATGTATAATTCACTGTAATCGTCTTCTCTATTTTTAAGTGAAGGAAAAGTTCTGATGGCAAGAATGTCGAAGTATTTTCCAAACACAGGTGCTGCATCTTTTACATGTTCTACTGTTGTTCCGCTCATGATAGCCTCTTCTTCAAATTCCAACATCCAGCCTTCGCTGCCCACATTAAAAAT
>LNFJ01000063.1 GCA_001464625.1 Bacteroidia bacterium Ga0077558
CTATCCAAAAAGGGGGTGAAAAATTTTTTCCGACTTTCTTTTTCTGAGCCAAGAATATTAATGTGTTTTATTTTTGCTTTTGTATTTGCTGTTGCAGTGGGTATTTCATCAGCCAACTTTGGCGCTTTGTCAAGATATAAAATTCCTTGTATGCCATTTTATCTAATCATGATGATATTATTGTATCAAAAAAGTAATTTGCCATATCCTAAGTGGTTCAATAAAATTTTAAATTTCGCTGTTCCTTCCAGATAACTTATTGTATGTGTGGTATTGCAGGCTCCATTAATTTTCGACTAGATATTCCCCGTCTTACTAAAGATTTATATCATCGGGGACCCGATGAGCAAACTACTTTTGAGGAGGGGGCACTACAGTTACACCATCACCGGTTAGCCATTCTTGATATTGCTGAAGGGCACCAACCGATGCATCATGATGGGCTCACCATAATTTTTAATGGGGAAATTTATAATCACAGTGAGGTAAGAAAAAAACTGGGTCTGCAGTGCAAAACTAATTCAGATACAGAAACAATTCTTCATGCTTACCAAAAATCAGGTCCAGCATGTCTGAATGAGTTTGACGGAATGTTTGCCATTGTTATTTATGATAGAAGTAAAAATGAATTGTTTATCGCAAGAGACAGGGCAGGAAAGAAGCCTGTTTACTATTATTACAAAAATAGTTTTTTTGTTTTTGCAAGTGAGTTAAACGCCTTGCAAGGGCAGGTAAAGGCAACAATTAATGAAGAGCATTTGCAGCAATATATCCGTATGGGGTATTTTTATAAATCATCAACTCCTTACAACAATATTTGGGAGTTGCCAGCTGGTTCTTATACTACTGTTTCACTACATAAACCCGAAGTAAAAATTACTAAATGGTGGGATATACATACTTATTATCAACGGAAATCGACTGCAAATTTTGAGGAAGCTCTTCATACTGTTGATACTCATATTCATGCTGCAGTGAGACGAAGGGTGGAGTCGTCGGACCTGGAAGTTGGTTCGTTCTTGAGTGGTGGTATTGATAGCGGTGTAGTAAGTGCCATTGCAAAGCAATACAATTCTTCGCTTAAAACTTTTACAGTATCATTTGATGGAGAATACAATGAAGCTCCGTTAGCTAAGCTGGTGGCTGACAAGTACAAAACAGAACATCATGAAATAGCGATTTCTTACAGCAATTTAAAAGATGATGTAGAACTAATTCTGGCTAATTACGGCGAACCGTTTATGGACAGCTCTGCGATACCAAGCTATTATGTTAGCAGAGAAGCAAAGAAAAGTTTGACAGTTATTTTAAATGGCGACGGAGGCGACGAGATTTTTGGCGGCTACAGGCGATATGTTCCATTTGCAAAATACGACTTCTTTAATGCAGGCTTTCTAATTAAAAAATCAGCAACCATTGCGCACACATTACTACCGGTTCCACATAATAAAAAAAGCAAGTATAACTATTTATACAGGCTAACAGATCTTGCAAGAAAAGATAGCCTGCGTACTTACTTATCAGCAACAATTGACAGCTTTGAAGGATTTGAGAAAAATATTATAGCCAGTCCTTATATTTTAAAACAGGTAAAAGTTGATTTTGACAGGATAAATACGTCTTCACTTTCCGGGTTGCAAAAAATCATGAATCTTGATTTTGATAATATTCTCAATGGAGACTTACTTGTAAAAATGGATATAGCTACTATGGCTCATTCATTAGAAGGAAGAAGTCCATTACTCTCCAAAGAGTTATTAGAATTTATACCAGGATTGCCCGATAGTTATAAAATTAAGGGCGGGCAAACAAAATATTTGTTGCGTAAACTGGCAGAGAAATATTTGCCAACAGAATTAATAAACCAGCCAAAACGGGGTTTTGAAATCCCATTAAAGAAATGGGTGGATCATGAATTAAAAGATTTGATTGCTGCATACCTGTTGCCAAAAGATGCTTATTGCCGGCAGTTTGTTACCACATCCTTTATTGAAAAGCTCTGGGATAGAAAAATAAAAACAGGGGATGAAAAAAGAGCAAAAATGATCTGGACTCTTTTTGCATTAGAAGTTTGGTATAAGAAATGTTATTTGAAGCATGCCTAAGCTAATCCGAATCACTACTGCACCTTTATCATTAAAATCGTTGCTGTCTAACCAGATGCGGTATATGAATGAAAATGGGTTTGAGGTAATTATGGTAAGCAGTGAAGGCAAAGAGTGGCCTGATCTGATAAAAAAAGAAGGTTGTGATTATCGGATTATATCAATGGCGAGACAGATAGCGCCTTTCCAGGATTTAAAATCGTTGTGGCAATTATACAAACTTTTTAAAAAGGAAAGACCAGATATCGTTCATTCACACACACCTAAGGCCGGTTTATTAGCCATGTTAGCTGCAAAATTTGCCGGTGTAAAAATAAGGATACATACTATTGCAGGTTTACGGTTTATGACGGCAAAAGGAATTTCGAGACGTATTCTTGTTTTCATGGAAAAAATTACTGGTAAAGCTGCACATCATGTATGGCCTAATAGTTATTCTTTGCTTAATTATATAAGGAGACAAAAACTGGTTCGTGAGACTAAACTGCATGTTATTGGAGCCGGGTCAAGCAATGGAGTTGATTTGAGTCGCTATTCAGTCGGCTCATTAAATAAAGACAAGCTTGATGAAATAAAGCTGCAGCTTAACTATGATGATCAACTTTGCTATTTATTGAATATGGGGCGTATTGTAAGGGATAAAGGTATAGATGAAGTTTTAACAGCTTTTAAAGCACTTTATGAAAACAACCAACAGCTACGCTTAATATTATTAGGTTCTTTTGAAGATGAACTTGACCCGATATCCGATGCTGCAAGAGATATACTCAAAACTCATCCCGCTATTGTTCATATTGAGTGGAGTGATCATGCAGAGTATTACATGCACCTATCTACGATTATGGTTCATGCTTCATACCGGGAAGGTTTTCCAAGCACATTATTACAAGCTGGAGCAATGAGATGTCCCATTGTTTGCTCAGCAATTGAAGGAAGTGTTGATATCGTAACTCACAAAGAGACTGGCCTGTTATTCCAGGCTGGAAATAGCAGCGAATTATTAGAGCAATTGCAATATGCACTAACCCATTCAGAAGAAATGAAGAAAGCTGCATCAATTCTGCGTAAGAAAATTGAAGAAAATTTCAGCCAGGGTTATGTACATGAAATGATGAAGAACAAATACATGAAATTACTTCAACAGGCAAACTAATTATCTTTACAACAATAAAATTTACTGGCTTATTGCCTTTATTATAATATGGAAACAACAATTCAACATATTTCCCGAAGCCCGATCACCAATAAAGAATATCCTCTTCCATCATCAGTAAATGATAAAGCCGGGATCGATCAATTTATCGCAATGCATCCCGGAAAGAAAGTCGTCGTTGTACAGGGACTTGGTTTTGTAGGATCAGTAATGGGGTTGGTTGTTGCCAATGCATTAACGGAAGAATATGCGGTAATCGGTATTGACTTGCCAACAGCAGCTTCTTATTGGAAAATATGTTCTATTAACGAAGGTGTGTTTCCCATCTTGGCAAGTGATCCTAAGATCCCGCTGTATTATGAAAATTCAAGACAGAAGAAAAATTATTATGCTACTTACGATCCATATGTTTACAGCAAAGCAGATGTTGTAGTAGTGGATATTAATCTTGATGTAAAAAAGAAATCAGGAACTGGAAACAACCTGGAAGATTATAGTGTTGACCTCACTCCATTTAAAAAAGCAATAGAAAGTATTGGTAACAATTGCCGGCCAGATGTGTTAGTATTAGTGGAGACTACGGTGCCTCCGGGTACATCAGAAAAAGTTGTACGGCCATTAGTCGAAGATTGCTTACAAAAAAGAGGATTACCAATTACAGAATTAAAAGTGGCGCATTCCTATGAAAGAGTCATGCCCGGTCCTAAATACATCGATTCTATACAAAACTTCTACAGAGTCTTCGCCGGCACTGATGAAAGAAGTGCCAACGAAGCAGAACGATTTTTAAGAACAGTTATTAAAACAGATGAATATCCATTAACAAGATTGGGCAATACCAACGCAACAGAAATGGCGAAAGTGTTGGAAAACTCTTTCCGGGCCATGAATATAGCCTTTATGGTAGAGTGGAGCCGTTTTGCAGAAGAAGCCGGTGTTGATATATATGAAGTAGTGAATGCGATCCGTATGCGACCGACCCATAAAAATATTATGTTACCCGGATTAGGTGTAGGTGGATATTGTCTTACAAAAGATCCCTTACTGGCCAGTTGGGCAAAAATGAATTTATTTGGCAGCAACGAAGGTCTGCATCAAAGTGAAAAAGGAGTTCATATCAATGATAAGATGCCTTTATATGCATTCGAATACTTACAAACTCAATTCAATGGTTCGTTAAAGGATAAAAAAGTTTTATTACTTGGTGTAAGTTATTTGAACGATGTTGGCGACACCCGTTACACACCAGTAGAAGGTTTTTACGATCACTTGGAAATTGAAGGGGCTATCACTTCACTACATGATCCACATGTGTTGTATTGGGAAGAAAAGGATATTTGGATCAATCAACAGTTAAATGAATTGCTAAATGACCAGTACGATTTAATTACGATAACTACAGGTCATAAAGATTACAGGAATAATCCGGAGCTGATAAGTAAACTGCTGGCACATACACCTACATTTATTTATGATACTATTGGGGTGCTTACCAACGAAGAAATAAAAACACTTTCTACCCGCCACACTGTTAAAGTAATTGGCAGGGGAGATCTATAATTATCCGAATAATTTTAATTGACTATGAGTAAAAAGGTTTTGATATTAGGTGGCGCAGGTTTTATTGGTTTTAATTTAGCCAAATACCTTGCAGAGAACAGGGATTATGAATTGACCATCGCTGATAATTTTATGAAGAAGAACAGGGATGAAGATTTTGATGCCCTGGTTTCAAAACATAAGATCAACCTGATCGAAGATGATTTTTCTTATCCAGAAGCTTATGAGAAATTAGATAGCGAGTATGATCAATTATATATGATGGCTGCATTGGTGGGTGTTGACAATGCCAATTCAAAACCACATGAGGTAATTCGTATCAACACTTCGCTAGCACTTTATACGTTGGAATGGATACGCCGTTCTAAAGTTGGTAAAGTGGTATTTGCTTCTACCAGCGAAAATTATGCTGGTACTGTCGATGCATTTGGTTATGCCATTCCAACGCCGGAAGAAGTACCGCTTACTATCCAGAATATTGCCCATCCAAGATTTACCTATGCAGTCACAAAAATTTTAGGAGAGTCAGGCTTTCTTAATTATGCAAAGATGTTAGGATTTGAAACCACCATCATTCGCTATCATAATGTATTTGGTCCGAGAATGGGATTCAATCATGTAATTCCTCACCTGGTAATTCGTTTCAGAGATCAACAAAACCCATATCTTATTTATGGTCATGATCAGACAAGAGATTTCTGCTATATCACCGATGCAGTAGAAGGAACGGTGCTTGCTATGGAAACTCCCGGTACAAATGGTGAGATCTACCATCTTGGTACTGGTGTGGAAATAACTATTGAAGCATTAACCCGTGCCACCGGAGAGTTGATGAACTTTAAAGGCGAGTACACCAATGCGCCAACTTATCCTGGTTCTGTTTCCCGTCGTAGTCCGGATATAACTAAGTCAAAAAAGGATTTGAATTTTATTGCTAAAGTAGATTGGAAGGACGGGCTAAAAGAAACCGTAGATTGGTACAATGCTTATTTTGATTCGGGCAAAACAGTTCCGGATAAAATTACGTTTCAGTAAGAACTATTGACCCGGCAGTAGTGCTACTAGCATCGTCCCTTGCGTCGCACTCTTTTACTGCATATCATTGCTCAGCATTCTGCAAAATTTACTCCGGAATTTATATGTATAAAATAATAAAACGTTTTTTTGACATTGTCTTTTCATTGGTAGCATTGATTATACTGCTACCTTTTTTTATTCCTATCATTATTCTTTTATTGCTTACCGGCGAGCATGAGGTTTTTTATAAGCAAGATAGAGTAGGCTATAAGAATAAGATATTCGGTATTCTGAAATTTGCTACCATGTTAAAGAACAGTCCAAACATGGGTTCTAAAGATCTTACAACCAGAAATGATCCACGGGTTACATCGGTGGGAAGGTTTTTACGGAAAACAAAATTGAATGAACTGCCGCAGATGATCAATATTCTTACTGGTGATATGTCATTTGTTGGCCCACGACCATTAATGAAAAGTGGATTTGACCGGTACTCGGCTGACATGAAAGAAAAAGTGTACAATGTAAGACCGGGATTGACCGGCATCGGCTCCATTGTTTTCAGAGACGAAGAACTGGTAATTACCCAAAGCAAACTATTTCCCGAAGAATGTTACAGAGATGTGATTCTTCCTCATAAAGGTGCCCTCGAATTATGGTACCAGCAACACCAGAATTTTTATACCGACTTCATGCTGTTATTTCTTACGGCCTGGTATGTTGTTTTCCCCCAAAGCAAATTAGTTTCAAAAATTTTTCCTTCACTGCCTAAAGCAAGTTTTTAAATTTCACACAACAACTTTATTCACGGTAGAAATGAGTAATTTAGACCACTGATTAAAGTATGTTTAAATTATTCTCCCGTTCAAAACCGGAATCCACGAAAACTGATTTCAGCCAGGTTAAGGTTGACATGCATTCGCATTTACTTCCGGGTATTGATGATGGTTCTCCGGATATTGAAACTTCAATGGAATTAATTCGGGGTTTAGTGGCGTTGGGCTATTCTAAACTTATTACTACTCCGCATATTATGTGGGATATGTACCGCAATACAAGAGACGGAGTGCTTAGCAAATTAGAGTTATTGCAGAATGCGGTTAATAAAGAAGGGTTACAAGTTGAAATACATGCGGCGGCTGAATATTTTTTGGATGATCATGTAGAGGAATTATTGCGTACTAATCAGCCGTTGTTGACCATAAGTGGTAAAATGGTTTTAGTAGAGTTTTCATTGGCACATGCACCAATGAGCTTGAAAGATATTTTATTTGAAATGCAGATGAAAGGGTATCAGCCGATCATTGCACACCCCGAACGATACATTTACCTGGCAAATAATAAAGAATTTTATGAAGAGTTGAAGGAAATAGATTGTTTGTTTCAGCTTAATATTCTTGCATTAACAGGTTACTACGGAAAGTCAGTTCAGGAGCTTGCTAATTATCTAATTAAAAAGGGGCACTATAATTTGGTAGGAACTGACTTGCATCACCATCGCCATCTCGAAGCGTTGAAATCCCCTTCAATTACAAATAGCCTTACCAAATTAATAGAGACTGGAAAAATCAGAAATAGCCAATTATAAAGTTTGGGTGTCATCAAACTTTTTTAAAAACAGGTTGTAATACTATGCTATGAACGCCTTTACAATAAAGGATTTGGAAAATCTGTCCGGAATTAAAGCCCATACTATTCGTATTTGGGAGCAGAGATATAATTTTTTGAAGCCGCAGCGTACAACTACTAATATCCGCTATTACACTAATGAGGAGCTTAAAACAATACTAAACATAGCTCTGCTTAATAAGTACGGGTATAAAATATCGCATATAGATAAGATGCAACCGCAGGAAATTAAGGAGCGGATTCTTTCTTTTGGTGATGTGAAGATTGTGCAGGAGCGAATAATTAACGAGTTAGTACAAGAGATGGCAGATCTCAATATTGACAGTTTTGAAAAGATTCTGTCCCAATACATCGCTGACAAAGGAATTGAAAGAACAGTAGTACAAATAATTTTTCCTTTCCTCGAAAAAATTGGAATTCTATGGCTAACAGGGCATATTAATCCAGTGCAGGAGCACTTGGTTACCAATATTATCAGACAGAAACTAATAGTAGGTATAGAAACAACAGCATCTACCGTAAAAATTGATAAGACCTTTTTACTATTCTTACCTGAAGGGGAGCACCACGAACTTGGATTATTGTTTATGTATTATTTGCTAAGAAGCCGCGGTGCTAAAACAATATATCTTGGTGCTAATGTGCCCATTAAGGATATGGAGTATATTATTAACTACAAAAAGCCAGATGTAGTTTTTACCCATCTTACCGCCACAGCGGCACATTTCAACTTTGAAAAATTCCTAACTAATATCCAACAACGCTTTGGAAATACTCCTACACTGATTTCTGGTTATTTAACCCAACAGTATAAAAAGAAAACTCCCGAAAATGTCTCCTTTAAACGATCTCTCTCAGAAGTAATGGAGTATTTGTTTACATTATAACTTCCCGGCCTTTGTAATTGATTGATTTATATTTGTTTAATATTATATTTAAAATATTAAACAAAAATTTTCTTGTCAGCAATCTTTTTGTTTAGCTTTGACGTAAATTATTTAAACAAAAAGCTATGTCAACACTTGAGTTTAATGAAATGCTACTTAGCAATGCCAGTTTCCTGAAGCCATTTGCTATTAACCTGACAAGAGATACTGAGGCCGCCAATGATCTTTACCAGGATACCTTGTACAAAGCTCTGGCCAATAGAGAAAAGTATAATGTTGGTACCAATATCAAAGCATGGTTGTTTACCATCATGCGAAATATCTTTATTAATAATTACAGACGAAAGGCAAAGCAAAAAACAATTTTTGATAGTACGCCTAATGATTATTTACTAAATCAAAACCAGGCTACTGTGGCCAACGCCGCAGAAAGTGAAATGAAGATTAAAGAGATAAAGAAAGCAATTGTTGAATTACCCGAAATATTTAAAACCCCTTTTTTGTTGTACTTTGACGGATACAGGTATAATGAAATAGCGGATGTATTAAACGAACCGTTGGGAACTATAAAAAGTAGGATTCATTTTGCCCGCAAATTGTTGAAAGAACAGATCAGCAGATTCTAAAAAAATAATAGTGACCAATAGAAAAGCAATTGTTATTGGCAGCGGGTTTGCCGGTTTATCAGCCGCTTCTTTTTTAGCTAAAGAAGGATGGGATGTTACTGTAATAGAAAAAAACGCTACACCCGGAGGCAGGGCAAGGCAGCTAAAGGAAAACGGATTTACGTTTGACATGGGGCCAAGCTTTTATTGGATGCCGGATGTATTTGAACGGTATTTTGCACAATTTGATAAACGGGTTAGTGATTACTATACCCTTCAGCGTCTTGACCCTTCTTATCGCATTTATTGGAATGAGGGATATACAGACATGCCTGCTGATTTTACAGCATTAAAAAATGTTTTTGAATCAATTGAGCCCGGTAGTGCGGAAAAGCTCGAAAAATATTTGAAAGGTGCTGCCTATAAATATGAAGTTGGCGTAAATAAGCTGGTGTACAAGCCAGGCCAGTCACTAACTGAGTTCATGGATTGGGAGACAATAAGCGGTGTTTTCAAGTTGCAGGTTTTCTCTTCTATAAAAAAGCATATTCATCATTATTTTAAGCATCCTAAGCTGAGGCAAATGATGGAGTTTCCTGTTTTGTTTTTGGGTGCGTTGCCTGAAGATACACCAGCATTGTACAGCCTGATGAATTATGCAGATATAAAAGGTGGCACCTGGTATCCTGAAGGAGGAATGTATGCAATTGTAGATGGGATGTACAAACTTGCAATAGAATTGGGAGTTCAATTTCAATTTAATGAAAACGTAAGTGAAATTGTTGTTGACAAATCAACTGCCAAAAAAGTAATTACCAATAAAGGCAGCTATGATGTGGATGTGGTGGTGAGTGGTGCAGATTACCATTTTACTGAAACAAAATTATTGCAGCCTGAATTTAGAACTTATACCGATAATTATTGGGCCAAAAAAATAATGGCACCCTCTTGCCTGCTCTACTATGTGGGGCTGAATAAAAAATTAAAAAAACCAGTTCACCATTCATTATTTTTTGATGTTTCTTTTGATGAGCATGGTAAGGAAATTTATAAGCAACCCCAATGGCCAACGGCACCATTATTTTATGTAAGTATTTCATCGCTTACAGATGATACGGTTGCCCCTCCGGGCCATGAGAATATTGTTTTCCTTATTCCTGTTGCGTCCGGATTGGAAGGAGATACTGAAGAATTACGGGAGAAATATTTTTTGCAAATAGCTAAGCGAATGGAAAAACATTTTGGGGAATCTATACTTGACTCAATTGTGTATAAAAAATCTTATTCGGTAACAGAATTCGTAAATGATTACAACTCGTTTAAAGGCAATGCTTATGGCCTGGCCAATACATTACTGCAAACTGCAATATTTCGGCCTTCTTGTCAAAGCAAAAAAGTGAAAAATTTATTTTATACCGGGCAATTAACGGTGCCGGGTCCGGGTGTTCCCCCCAGTTTAATAAGCGGAGAAGTAGTGGCTAAACAAGTAATCAAAACAATGAGATAATTTATTAATTTAGAATTATGGTTAAGTTGTTTCATACTACAAGTGAAGATTGCAGTCGTATAGTGACAAAAAATTATAGTACTTCTTTTTCTTCTGCCATACAAATGCTGCATGTTGATTTGCAGACACCCGTTTATAATATTTATGGTTTTGTAAGATTTGCAGATGAAATCGTTGATACTTTTCATGAATTTGATAAAGGCTTATTACTGGAACAGTTCAAAATAGAAACCTATGCAGCTATTGAAAGAGGCATTAGCCTTAATCCTGTATTAAATAGTTTTCAGCGAACAGTTAATGAATATAATATTGACCATAAATTAATCGATGCATTTTTTCATAGCATGGAATTAGATTTATGTAAAACGAAATATGACAAACAAGGTTATACGGAATATATATATGGTTCTGCTGAAGTAGTTGGGCTTATGTGCTTGTATGTTTTTTGCGAAGGCAAAAAGGAGCTGTATCAAAAATTAGAGAAACCAGCAAGAGCTTTAGGGGCGGCCTTTCAAAAG
>LNFJ01000064.1 GCA_001464625.1 Bacteroidia bacterium Ga0077558
ACTGATTGATAAAATGGAAAGAGTAAGCAACAAGCATAAAACGATTCCAATCTTTTTCATACAATTACGTTTGATTCGATGTAAGTGAAATATTATAGTCCCCTAAAAGTAATTTTTTTTCTGAAGTTTAGAAAATATTAATCTTACCACTTATTTACAACCCAGCAAATCATTAAGTTGGGTACATCCTTTACCACCAATGCCACTTTTTGCACTTGATAAAGAATTAGTATTTCCCCCGGTTCAGTTGGCTGAACCCGATGGACTCTTGGCAATGGGTGGCGATCTGTCAACAGAACGGCTCCTGCTTGCTTACAGGCAGGGAATATTTCCCTGGTATGAAGGAGATACTATTTTATGGTGGTGTCCCGATCCCCGATTTGTTTTATTTCCCGGTGAATTGAAAATAAATAAAACAACAAAAGCGCTGTTGAAAAGAAATGAAAATGGCTTTGAGTTCACCACCAACAAAGCATTTGCGCAAGTAATCAACAATTGTAAAGAAACAATACGACCCGGACAGGAAGGCACCTGGATTACGGATGAAGTAGAAAAAGCATATACCCGTTTACATCAATTGGGCCATGCACATAGTGCGGAAGTTTGGAGCAATGGGGAATTAGTTGGTGGGCTATATGGCATCATTCTCGGTAAAGTATTTTTTGGAGAAAGTATGTTTAGCAAAGTAAGCAATGCCTCCCGGTACGCTTTTATACAGTTTGTTCAGCAATTACAGGAAAAAGGAATTGAATTAATAGATTGCCAGGTGTACACGGAGTATTTGGAAAGTATGGGGGCCAGAATGATCGAAAGAAAAGAGTTCAGCAGCCTTTTAAAAAGATTGATTTAACTATTTTATCATTTTTTCTTTTCCCGTATATAAAATGTTTCCCGAAAATTACAGGCATTGCGGTGGCAACTATCACTCCCTTGCTCATGTTCACAATAGGCAAAGCATTGTGCACAGGCAGCATATACTATCAAATCATTTTTTGAAAAATCAATGACAGGCAACGAATCAATAAGGTGTTCTTTCATCCATTTGTACTGCCATTGAAAATAATCGCCGGGTAAATCATATTTTTTCAAAGAATCCTGTGTATAAACATACCGCCAAAAGAGTTTTCGATAGATAGAATCGGATGATATAATATATACCCTGCTTTTCTGCCTGTAGTTGTAGGTTTCTTCCCAATCAAAATTCGGATTGTAATCTCTATCGGGCATATGTATTGGCTTACCCAATTCTTGTGGAATACTTTTATAGTAAGCTATATCCCATTCTCTACGTTGAGCTTCTGAAAATAATGGCGCCATCAGCAAAAGAAAAAGCACCTGCTTCATAAATGGTTTTAGCAACAGATGCTTATAATTAAAAAATTACATATCAGTTAGAATCTTGTTCCAAGATAATGCGGCAACATTGCACGCCAGGTATTCCAGTCATGCGGCCAATCCTGTCCCCACACATCTAACTCATACCAAATGCCTTTATCGTATAAAACTTTAGCAAATTTTCCACTGGCATCAGGATCTTCATAATTGCCACTTCCGGTAAGTATATGAATGTGTTTGCTTTGGCGTATTTGTTCAAGTATGTTGTGGTCCGTAAGGTTTTGCATATAATGCCAGGGACTGTTGAAGTAAGCATCGTCATCAAAATAACCTTTGGTGTATTCTGACAGATCGTACACTCCGCTCATTGCAATTACGCCATTTATCAGGTCGGGACGTTTCAAAAATAAATTCATGCTATGTAAAGCGCCGAAAGATGCACCACAGGTAATAATGGGAGTTTCATTGCTGGTATTCGTTTTAATAAAAGGAATTACTTCATTAAAAACATAACTATTCCATTGCTGCTGACGCATGGATTTATGTTTTGGCTCCATTTCATTATTCAACCAGCTTTCATTATTAATACTATCGATAGAAAACACTCTCACTTTTCCGGCATCAATAAACGGAGCCAAATGATCCATTAGCTGAAACCTTTCATACTCTAAGTAATCGGCGGCGGCAGTAGGTACCAGCAATAATGCAAAGCCGTAATCCCCATAAGCTGCAATCGGCATTTCTTTACCAAGTGATGGACTGTACCAGGAGGCTAGTTCTTTTTTCATTCGTCAGATTTTGGTTTATTGAAGCCCTACGGGCAATTTTTTACGAATATAATTTTAAAAACCAAAGCCGGAAACTTCATTTTATATTGACTTGTTATTCAATTCCCGACATCCAAAAAAATAAATTAGTAAAAATCCTTGGTACTTTGACTAGGTAATACTACTTTAGTTTTTCAGTATTTTTACTGTTAATTGGTTTTACTACTGAATTAAATGCACTGTTTCAAATTGCTCTATATATAAAAACTTGTTTATTTCTCAATTTGTGGTTGCATTTCCATCCTGTTTAAACCAAAATATTGTAAATCCTTTTTCTGTTGCAAACCTTTCTTACAATAATTAGTTGTTGCGGTATATAAAACCTGGTTAAGTCAAATTAGTAAAGCTGTGGAAATGAGAAAAGAGCAGATCCGTATTATCCTTGTGGATGATCATAAGTTAGTGCGCCAGTCCTGGAAAATGTTGCTGGAAAATAACCCCCGAATGGAGGTAGTGGCTGACTGTGAAAATGGTACGACTGCAATAGAACAGGCACAAAAACTTTCGCCTGATATTATTCTTGTTGATATTAATATGTCGCCAGATAATGGTTTTATAATTACAGAAAAACTGGTGCAGATGATTCCCACTTTGAAAATTATTGGGCTATCTGCCAATAACCAGCCCAAATATGCATCCCGGATGATGGAGCTCGGAGCAAGAGGATATTTAACTAAAACGTCTTCCCTGGAAGAAATCAATCATGGCATTAATGAAGTAAATGAAGGCCGCTTTTATATTTGCAACGAGATCAAAAAACATTTACCTCCTTCTGAATAATTACCAAATTCGAATAAAATCCTCCTCTACCACCTTGCTTTTCGCCGTCTACACAAAACAAGGTAAATTTGCCGCCCTAACGGGTTCTTATAAACATTGTTCGGCTTTCGCAAAATGCTCATCTGTGTTACTACAGTACAAGTGTGCGACGCAAGGAACGATGATAGTAGTACTGATGTTGGCAACATAAATTTATTACCTGCAATGGAATTATCGAAAAACTTTGAACATAGCGCTGCGGAACAGAAATGGTATCAGCATTGGCTTGATAAAAATTATTTTCATAGTGAACCTGATGCCCGTGAACCGTACACCATCGTTATTCCACCTCCGAATGTAACGGGTGTGCTGCACATGGGGCATTGCCTTAATAATACGATACAGGACATCTTGATTCGCCGTGCAAGAATGCAGGGAAAAAATGCTTGTTGGGTACCTGGTACCGACCATGCATCCATTGCTACTGAAGCAAAAGTGGTACAAATGCTGCGGGAGAAAGGAATTGCGAAATCATCATTAAGCCGTGAAGACTTTTTGAAATATGCATGGGAGTGGAAAGAAAAATATGGTGGCATAATTTTACAACAGCTGAAAAAATTAGGATGCAGTTTGGATTGGGAAAGAACGGCTTTTACGATGGATGATGATTACTATAAAAGTGTAATCAAAGTTTTTATTGATTTGTATGAGAAAGGAATTATTTATCGTGGACTGAGAATGGTGAATTGGGATCCTGTAAGTAAAACGGCATTGAGTGATGAAGAAGTTATTTTTAAGGATATTGATTCAAAATTATTTTTTGTAAAATATCTCTTGGCAGATGATGCTACTCAATTTATAACGGTTGCTACTACCAGGCCGGAAACTATTTTAGGTGATGTTGCCATTTGTGTAAACCCAACAGATGAACGGTATGCTTCATGGGTGGGCAAAGAAGTTATTGTTCCTATCATTAACAGAAAGATACCCATTATTGCTGATGAATATGTGGATGCTGAGTTTGGAACAGGTGCTTTGAAAATTACTCCGGCTCATGATAAGAATGATAATGAGTTGGGAAGAAAACATAACCTGAAATCTTTAAATACATTAGATGCAGAAGGAAAATTTACAGCAGATGAATTAGGTAATGACAATCCATCTGACTTAGTACTTTCTTACAATGGTGTTGATAGATTTGAATTGCGAAAGAAGATCACAACTGATATTGAAGCAGTAGGCTTGATAGCAAAAATTGAAGACTATAAAGGTCAAGTTGGTACCAGTGAAAGAACCGGAGCTATTATTGAGTCACGATTAAGTTTGCAGTGGTTCATGAACATGAAAGAATTTCTTCAACGAAATCCTGAAACATTATCTGCCGTAATGAGTGATGAAATTACTTTTCATCCGGAAAAAACAAAGAATACCTATAGTCATTGGTTGAATAATATTAAGGATTGGTGTATCAGTCGTCAGCTTTGGTGGGGCCAGCAAATACCCGCTTGGTACGATGCAGAAGGAAGATTTGTTGTAGCAGAAACCGAGGAGAAAGCAAAAGAAATTTTCAATGTTAAATATTCAATTAGCAATGCTCAATTAACGCAAGATGAAGATTGCTTAGACACCTGGTTCTCCTCTTGGTTGTGGCCAATGGAAGTATTTAAAGGCATCAGTAATCCAGGGAATAAAGATGCTGATTACTATTATCCCGGCACTACGTTGGTAACGGGACAGGATATTATTTTCTTCTGGGTGGCCAGAATGATAATGGCCGGTTTAGAGTATAAAAAAGAGATACCATTCAAAGATGTGTACTTCACAGGAATGGTGAGGGATAAACAAGGAAGAAAAATGAGTAAGCAATTGGGCAACTCTCCCGACTTATTGGAAATGATTGAAAAAGATGGTGCCGATGCTGTTCGATTTGGTGTAATGTTCTCATCGCCGGCCGGGAATGATTTGATGTGGGATCAATCGGGCAATGAGCAAGGAAAATTCTTCATTAATAAAATGTGGAATGCGTTGAAATTAGTCAGGAGTTGGGAGTCGAGAGTCGGTAGTCAGGCCATTCCAAATGATTTTGCCATTAATTGGTTTGAGAACAGATTGGCGCAGGTAAGATTAGAATTGGATGAACAGTTTAAAGATTTCCGATTGAGCGAATCGTTAAAAACAATTTACTCATTGATATGGGATGATTTCTGTAGCTGGTATCTGGAATGGGTGAAGCCCGGCTTTGAACAGCCGATTGATAAAGCGGTGTATGAGAAAACAGTTGGTTTCTTTGAAGAGTTAATGCAATTGCTGCATCCGTTTATGCCATTTATTACAGAAGATATTTATCACCAGTTGAAAGAAAGGAATGATGATTTGACGGTGAAAAAATATGAGACAAAAAAACCTGTTGATGCTTCTATAATTGCAAATGCAGGATTACTAAAAGAAGTGATTACTGCTATTCGTGATGCGAGGATAAAAAATCAGTTGAAGCCAAAGGATACTATCAAACTTCATGTGCTTACCGATAGCAACGAAACGTATAGATCCATTGAAAACATTTTGCTAAAGCAGGTAAATGCTGAATCTTGCTCTTATACAGCAACAACCGTTACAAATAGTATTACAGTTGTAGTACAAAAAGATAAATTCTTTATTGAAACCACCACGGTGCTAGATACTTCTGCTCAAAAACAACAATTACAAAAAGACCTTGACTACCTGAAAGGGTTTTTAGTTTCCGTAGAAAAGAAATTAGGCAATGAAAAATTTGTGCAAAATGCAAAAGCTGAAGTACTGGAAAGTGAAAGAAAGAAAAAAGCGGATGCAGAGGAAAAAATTAGGGTGATTGAAGAAAGCCTGGCTATTTTATAAGTTGCCAGCAATGAGTTTCGAGCATTGAGACTTAAAGTCACCTATTATTTGTGGCTTATTTGAAGCTATTAATTTGAACGACCCAACTTAGAACTCTTAACTATCTGGGTATAATATTCACCGGCACAATAAACTCAAAAATGCTTGAGCCTTTCGGGTTTCTGCCAATAGGGTCTCTATCCTGCAAAATGCTAAAGCGGAATCCAAAAGTTAAGGGATATTGATTCCACCATTTAGTATCTACAAAAAACTCTGCTCCTATGCTGCGGAAATCCAGTGTATTTTTTTTATCATTAGAAAACAATCGCTGAAAATCATAAAACAGGTTGGCACGGAAACGCTGCACGTACAAAATATTTCCAAAGCCCCAATCGGGATAAAATAATGGCAAATGATAATTCACGGACAAGCCCAGCATCCTCGAGCCTGCATTGGTGCGATAAAAATCATTAAAGCCCCTTGCATTGGGAAAGCGGCTGCTGAATAAAGCAAGGCTGGTATCCCGCTGCTGCAGTGCTCCTGTTACAATTATATTATGTGTAGATAAAAATCCGGGCACATACACAGAAGCTGTTCCAATAAACTGGTAACCTTCGTAAAAGCTAATAGCATGACGATGATTGGCAGAAACAGAATAGGCCAATCTGGGGTAAATATGTTGTTCAGCTCTTTGCACCTGCTGGGTGTATGAAAAAAGATGTAACAAATAACTGAAAGAGGTAGTGCCTAATGAATCCTTATAAAAATCTTTATTAAATTCATTCCGAAGCACATAAAAACTACCCGCATTAAAATTTCTAAATGTTTGACCCTTTGTTTTGCTTAGCGGAACAGTCAAACCGATACGGGTATCTAATTGGTTCCATTGACGAATCTTATTGCCAATTGGTGTTTCCCGATTAAAAGTCATTTCAGTTCCAACATTCAAATAAGGAAACCACCCGGCGTAAACAGCATTCAATCCAACACTGCTTAGCTTTTCATTTTGATTATAGGAGTAAAATAATTCTGTTTCCAATGTATTGAGAACATTTTGTCCATATAATGAGTAAGTTAAAATCGGGTCTGAGTAGTATGGTCTCCAGCTGTGGAAGTTTAAAAGCCTGCTACCTTTACTATAATTGCTAACCTGGAAATTTCGTTCAGGTAAATTAACTGGCAACATCTCACTGCTTTTCCCGGATTCAAACACGGGAAATTTTTCCCTTATTTGCTCAGTCGCTGCAGCACTTAACTCATTCCAAATAATATCTTTTTCATTTAGTTGTTTTAACTGATATCCTTCTGCCGTAAATACAGACCATGTTACTTTTCCATTCCCGGCATTCACATAATAATTTCCCAGGGGGCCGTTACTGATCTTATATATTTTTTTATCGCTCAGCCGCAAAGCAAATACATCATCATTACCCCCATAGCTGGCAGTAAAATAAACAACTCCATTACTTACACAAGGGTACCCAACCACATTGAAAGAAGGATTGGTAAGACGAACCGTATTTCCGGTAGCGATCTCTGCAGTAGCTAATGCAGTTGTACCATCTTTTAGCCGAACGGCGGTTACCAGGTTATTATCGTCAATGAACTTTGGATCGGTAAACAAGTTAATTTCAGCAGAGCGAATAGATTGCAATACCTGTCCATTTGATGCATCCAAGATATGCAACTCACTTTTCCCATCAGCAGCTACTTGTACAGCTGCTACTTTTGAACCATCTGCAGAAATATCCGGTGTAAAGTATTTTGATTTTTTGGTTAATGTTTTTTTCTGTCCAGTAGTTATATCCAGCATTTTAATTACACTATAATCTCTCCAACCCCACCTTGCATCATTTTCATATGCTGCATAAACGATCATTCCATTCCTGTAAGAGAATTGTTCATCAATAGAAAAATCTCTCATTTTCAATTTATGTTCGCCTGTTTTATCTTTCAAATAAAATGCAGGCCGATGCCGGTAGGTTGTTTTTAAATAGATCAAGGAATCTTCTCCGGCATTGTAAGGAAAATAATAGTTAGTGATATAACTTTTTTTAACGGGGAAAACAAACTCATCTCGGGATACAGAAACCCGTTCCGTTTTTTTCTGGTAAAATTCAAATGCCTCTTTCAAAAATGTTTTGTACTCAATACCTGCATGTGCTTTTATAGCCGCTTGAAAAGGGTAGATCAATCCTTTATAAGCACTAGCATCTTTTGTTACTTTCGTCCAGAAATCAGCGCCGTATTTTTCTCTTCCATAATTAACTAATAAATAACCGAGCTTATAGTGATCAGGAACATAATCTTTCAATGAACCATTCCGCAACTTCATCCAGGAATATTTTTTTCCTGCCTGCCAAATAGATGGATAGGCATTTAGAAATAATGGTAACCTACCTCTCCCCTGTTTACTCATTATGGTTTCATTATACACTGCATCGCCTTCATAAAACCAATCAGGAATAGCGGCATTGATGGCTAATGCATATCCATCCTCTCCAAAAAGCACTTTCATTGCTTTGCTCAGCCCATTATTAAAATTATTGAACTGCTGTACATGGCGATACTCATGCAACGCTAACTGATCGCCCCATGATACAGTTCCCTGGTCAAAATTGTTTAGTGCCGGTGTCAGGTAAAATTCACTCCGGTAAGGGCCTAATCCAACATATCCATTCGCAACAACGGTTTGATGTTGTAATACAATATTTACTTTTTTTAATTGACTCCCCAGGGAAGAAGAGCCGATACCCGGCGTTGATTTTGAAGCGAGATAATGTACAATTGAAGCCACCCGGTTAGCCTGGCTATCTAACCCCGCAGGAAAAATTATTCTTGCTGAATCTGTATTGATCTGTTTCCATTTTTGGGCAGGTGGCGTTCCTCCAAACTGTTGCGACCTGATGCTGCTGCTAATAACCAATAAAGAACCAATTAAAACAAGCCTTCGCATGGTGGGTGTTATTTTGATGGAAGTTACGCAGGAATGTGAAATAATAGATTGCTTGACCTGCCTCTTTTGCAATAACTATTAACTTTGCAGCATGGCAGAAGATTTACAAATTATAGTGGGCAATAAAGCCGACCAATATCTATCATTAATTCCGCAAATAAAAGGGCTGCTAGAAGGCGAGCCAGATTTGATTGCAAACCTGGCAAATGTTGTAGCCGCATTAAAAGAACAGTTTGGATGGTTTTGGGTAGGCTTTTATCTTGTTAAACCCTCTACTGCAGATAGTAGTAGAGAATTAGTATTAGCTCCGTTTCAGGGACCTGTAGCCTGCACCCGTATAAAAAAAGGAAGAGGTGTTTGTGGCAGCAGTTGGGCCGAAGCAAAAACTATCATCGTTCCCGATGTAGAAAAATTTCCGGGGCATATTGCCTGCAGCAGTTTGTCCAAATCAGAAATTGTTGTGCCTGTTATCAAAAATAATGAAGTAGTAGCGGTCTTGGATGTTGATAGCGATGAGTACGATCAATTTGACAGTACCGATCAGCAATATCTTGAAGAAATTGTGAACCTGATCACATTTTAAAATGCAGCAAACGATTTCCATTATTGTTACAGGAAAAGTGCAGGGTGTATTTTTTCGTCAAAGCACTAAAGAAAAAGCAATAGCATTAGGTTTAACGGGGAAAGTAATGAACCAGCCTGACGGAACAGTGCAAATAGTTGCCGCCGGCAGTTCGGAATCATTAGATTTACTAATCGCCTGGTGCAAGCAAGGTCCGCCGAAAGCAATTGTAAAATTGGTTACTGTTGAAACAGTTCCCTTACAGGTTTTTGAAAAGTTCATTATTGAACAGGTTTAGAAATTTTACGCCTAACTTTTAGTGTGTTGCATGCAGGTAAGCAATTACTAACAATGCCAGGTGACATAAAACCAGCAGCAATTTACTAAGCATCCATAACTTTGAATGATGCTTTCTCAATTTCTTCACTCTCTCCTTATGAAAGCGATGGATATGTGCTGTCTCATCCATGGTAGGTGTATGTGACTTTCCTGCTGCGCCATGTGGTTTTTTATCCTGGTGAATCGGTGCTGCTTTCATGGGAGTTTCAGTGCTGCTTTTAGCTGGCTTATCAGTACCATTATTATCAGTTATAGCTGCGGCTTTAACAGCATTTTCTTTTGCTATTATACTTACAGGTCTTGCTAAAAAGAAGGCCAGGAATGTTGCGGTTAAGATGAAATATCGTGTCATAATAAATTGTTTTATGACTCAAATTTTCATCTATCAATGCCCCGAAAACAAGGTAGTAACTGCGTAAAAATCAAGTGCCGTAGTTGAACTGGTAAACCACCTTAACAACTGCGTATGAATGCCTTATTAGCGGCAATGCGTATAACTACGTATTCTAGGTAGTATCTACGCAATCTGGCTGCCGGGACTTTGAAAGTTCGTTGGAGGAGTTTACATTTAGTGAAGAATTAATCCTGCATTTGGAAACTACACGCCACTATTTCTAACCACCAAAAACTTGCATTATGGCTAACGAAAAAAAGTATTCTCATTACATGGCATTCTTATTAAGGCCTCTTCTGCTTTGCTTGTTCATTGTTATGGCTTGTAAAGATGAAAAGTCTAGCAACAATAAAGAGCCAACATTGGCTAATACTGCAGAGAAAACAGAAGTTGCAGGTACTGGCATTGAATCTTTTGATGGCAATTTTACCTATCTCACTATAAAGAAAGATGACTTAAAAAAGCTATTTGAAACTAAACCCTATATTCAAAAAATTGTATTCAAATTCCAGTTTGAATCCCCAGTACGATATCCTTCTTTGGTTGGATATGGAGCAACATCAGTAAGAAAGTTTAAAGACGTAAATCCATTTGTTACATTAAATAGAACTTCCTTTAAAGTTGAACTAAAAGGAGAATTATTCTTTGGCAACCTGGAAATGAGTAAAGCTGAATACGACGAGCTATTTAAACCAGGCAGTGGACATGAAAATTCTACTTACCTAATTTTTAGTCCTAAAATTTCTTCTCAATTTAAAGGCAATGTGATTTTTGGATTGTCGTGGGACAAAGGCAAAGAATTAACCGAGGCCAATTTAAAAACGTTGAATTTTGATGAAGAAGAACTAAACCCATCACCACCTGCAAAACCAGAAGGTTCAGAAGAACCTTAATAGTGATTATTGAATACAAATTTCTCAGCCTGCCACGGAAAATTTTTCCCTGGCAGGTCTTTAAATAAAACAATATGCAAAATCAAATCACCCTTTTATCTCAGAAATTCAGTTTCGACAAACTGACAAGCCAGTTCCCATCATCTGGCAGCCCTTTTAAGAAGATTTTTTTTCAAAGCGAGTTACGATCATTAGAAGGAGGCACTGCAATATTTGCTGTAATCGCTTATCCGGCATGGAAAGCCACCTTAGGCAAATGGGTGGTAGGCACCAAGATAGATGGAGAAGATATTGGCGGAAGTAGCCCAATTCCATTTTCAGCACCACTTGCTTTTGCCAATAACGAATTATTATTTGCTACCAAGTCTGATAAGAAAGTAAAAAAGAAAAGTAAAAAAAAGAAAGACTGCAAAAAAGATAACCCGGGCTTAAATTTTCGAAAACTTGTAAGAGAAGTTTTCCGAGATTCTGAACTGGCTAAGAAAAGTTATTTCACATTTACACCTGGCATTTCCAAGAATCCACATATTGAATTTGATGTAACATTAGATGCTGGTGGTATAACTGCAAATGCCATGGCTAACCCCTGCCCTCCTGCTAAACCTGCCGAATCTGAAGCTTAGGTAAAAGGTATGAACAACGTTTTACAACAACTGCTTGACTGTTCAGAAATGTGGGCCTTATTTATCCCACTTTTCTATATGGTAAGGGGCTCTAAAAAAATCTCTTATCTAAAACCGGTTCGTATTTATGTGTATACGGCATTAGCCATAAGTGTATTCATCATATTGATTGCAAAGAGAAATCAATGGTTTGGACTTCCAACAGATACAAATCCTGATTGGCTTGGAAGCAATAATTTTCTTTATAATTTACATTCGGCAATCAGGTTTATATTTTTTTGTTGGTTTTTTATTCTATTAGATCAAAAACTGTTTGATACGATTAAGAAAACCATTCCAATTTTATTTTTAATTTGTTTCCTGATAAACTTCATCTTTTTTGAAGACTTCTTTAGCTTCTGGAGTTTTAGCGGACGATTATTATCAATAGAAGCAACTATACTATTATTTTATTGCTTGCTTTATTATATGCATATGTTGAATGACGATGAAAGTTCTTTTAGAAAATCACCTTCATTTTGGGTTGTTACCGGTTTAAGCATCTATGTGGTAATAAACGTTCCTATTTTCCTTTTTTACATAGCGCTATACAAGCAATTCGAAGATTTTACTGTTGGAATTTGGGATATACACAACATATCTTATATAATTTTTTGTATTTTTTTAGGTAAAGCATTTTATGAATCCAGGAAGTGATATACGATTTATTGTTATTATAGCAATCGCATTAATGCTTTTGCTATTTGCCAGCTTTCTGGTTGCATTGATCTTTAATCAACGGAAAAAATTAAAGTATCAACGTTCGATGGAAAAACTTCGGGAACAACAACAAAACCAACTTATTGAAGCCGCAGTACGCAGCGAAGAAACGGAGCGGCACCGAATTGCCGAAACGCTACATGATGAAGTAGGTGCTATCCTGTCTTCTGCCAAATTACATTTATTGGGAATTAAAACAGTTAGCCTGGACGACAGGGATAAAGGTCTGCATGATAAAGGCAGCGAACTATTAAATGATGTAATCCAAAAAGTAAGAGGCATTTCCCATAACCTTCACTCCAATATTTTAAAAGAGTTTGGATTGAACGAAGCTATCAGGCATTTTATTAAAAAAATTACACAGGGCACTATCATTAATGCTACTACTGCGCTGGATGATAGCTACCAAACTATAAATGCCGATAATGATATCAGCATATACAGGATGGTACAGGAATTAGTGAATAATATTCTGAAATATGCTGATGCCAGTGAGATTATTATCAGTTCCACCTACAAAAACAATGAACTGGATCTTGTTATTTTCCATAATGGAGAGGGGCTTACACAGGAACAGTTTGAAAAACTTCGTTATGATAAAGAAGGATTAGGCCTAAAAAATATACAGAACCGTGTTATCTTGCTGAAGGGAAACATACACTTTACACATGGCGAAGAAGGGTATCGAATCAATATTCATGTGCCAGTAAAACCCACCGAAGAATGAGCAAAATAAAAATAGCTATCGCTGATGATTATAAGATCTTTCGGGACGGACTGAAAGTCGGCCTTTCTTCAGATGAAAATCTGGAAGTGATGCTGGAAGCCGACAATGGTGAAGACTTACTAAAGGCATTGGAAACAAACACTGCTGATGTTATTCTAATGGATTTGAAAATGCCTATTATGGATGGCATGGAAGCTACTAAAGCTGTAAGAAAAAAATATCCGACTATAAAAGTATTGGTAGTGACGATGTATGAGGATGATAAATTTATTATTCATATGATGGAAAATGGAGCGAATGGTTATTTATTAAAAAATGCCGAACCCGATGAAATAATAAAATCTATTTATGCGGTGCATGAAAACGGCTATTATTTTAATGACCTTGTTAATAAGGCACTATTGAAAAAATTAGTGCTGAAGAATAATCTTAAACCTTCCTTTAATCAGAATGTGGAATTAACAGAAAGAGAACTGGAAGTACTCAAATTGATTTGCGAAGAAAAA
The DNA here is from genome assembly GCA_001464625.1 of Bacteroidia bacterium Ga0077558. GTDB lineage: Bacteria > Bacteroidota > Bacteroidia > Chitinophagales > Chitinophagaceae > JJ008. Next base: position 13,534 of record LNFJ01000064.1, read on the forward strand.
ACAGCGGCTGAAATAGGCAAAGAAATTTTCTTAAGTCCCCGTTCGGTAGAAGGCATCCGCCAACGTTTGATAGAAAAAGTAGGCGTTCGTAATTCAGCAGGATTGGTAATGTTTGCTGTAAAAGGTGGTCTGGTAGATTGATCCTATTTTTTTAGATTATCCAGCATATCCTTCGTCATAGCTGCCAGATCATAATCTTCTTTCCAACCCCAATCATTTCTTGCTACTGTATCATCAATACTTTGCGGCCATCCATCAGCAATGGCTTGCCGGTAATCTGGTTTATAGGAAATAGTGAAATCAGGAATATGTTGTTGAATGGCAGCCGCAATTTCTTTGGGGGAAAAACTCATACCTGATACATTATACGATGTACGGATCTTTATTTTTTCCGCCGGTGTTTCCATCAATTCAATGGTAGCTTTAATGGCATCCGGCATATACATCATCGGCAAATAGGTGTCTTCCTTCAAAAAGCATTCGTATTTTTTTTCTTCTAGTGCTTCATGAAAAATTTCTACTGCATAGTCAGTTGTTCCTCCACCGGGGGCTGACTTATAAGAGATCAAACCGGGATAACGAAGACTTCTTACATCAACTCCAAAACGTTGGTTGTAATAGTTACACCAAAACTCCCCTGCATATTTACTGATTCCATATACAGTGGCTGGTTCTATTACTGTTTGTTGCGGACAATTCTGCTTGGGTGATGTAGGGCCAAACACGGCAATGGACGAGGGCCAATATACTTTATGTAATTTTTCCTCTCTTGCAATGTCCAGCACATTCAGCAAGCCGGTCATATTTAAATTCCAGGCCAGGTTGGGATTCTTTTCTCCGGTAGCAGAAAGAATCGCAGCCAATAAATATATCTGTGTGATGTTTTGCCGTATCACCTGCACATGCAACATTTCTTTATTCATTACATCCAAACTAACATAAGGGCCAGTACCTTCCAATAAAGGATTTTGTTCCCGTAAGTCAGAAGCTATTACATTGCCATTGCCATAGATCTGGCGCAAAGCCATTGTAAGTTCCACTCCTATTTGTCCAGAGGCACCAATTACGAGAATTTTTTCCTTTACCATATTGGGTTTATTGAATTACAAATGTAAGGGCTTAAACTATTTCTACGGCTTGCTGGCTGTAACTTGTGTCTTGCTCCTTCCATCTTATCTTTGCCGTATGGAAAATTACTTGAAAGAGCTATTCGCCAATCAAACGTATGATGAGAATAATTTCTTCCTGATGGCCGGGCCCTGTGTGGTTGAAAGTGAAGAATTGATAATGAGTATAGCCGAAAAAGTTTCTGGCATCTGTAAAAATCTGGGCATCCCTTATATTTTTAAAGCGTCGTATAGAAAAGCAAACCGTACCAGTGGTACATCTTTCACTGGCTTGGGAGACGAAGTAGCTATGAAAATGCTGCAAAACACTCGTAAGAAATTTTCTCTTCCAATTGTTACTGATATTCATTCTCCCGAGGAGGCCGCCAAAGCTGCTGAGTTTGTAGATGTATTGCAAATCCCCGCATTCCTTTGTCGCCAGACAGATTTATTAGTTGCCGCCGCAGCCACAGGAAAAATTGTGAATGTAAAAAAAGGACAATTTGTAAGTGGCGAAGCCATGAAATTTGCAGTTGATAAAATCAAGAAAGCTGGTAATGATAAAGTGATGCTGACGGAAAGAGGAACCACGTTTGGCTACCAGGATCTGGTAGTTGATTATAGAAACATCCCTGCGATGAAGGCGTATGCTGTACCGGTAGTGATGGATGTAACTCATGCCTTGCAACAACCCAATCAAACAAGCGGTGTTACAGGTGGCAATCCACAACTCATCGGAACTATTGCCAAAGCAGCTATTGCAACAGGTGCTGATGGATTATTTATTGAAACGCATCCAAATCCATCTAAAGCTTTAAGCGATGGAGCTAATATGTTGCAGTTGGACTTGCTGGAAGAATTGCTGGAACAATTAATAAAAATAAGGAAGGCGGTTATCTGATTTATTTATTGAGGAGATTTTATACGCCAGCTACATAATATCTCGAAGCATGAGAATATTTTTAATTATAGTGGCTTTTTTAACTGTAACGGTTGATTTATTTTCTCAGATAAGTTTTAACGAATCAATTTCCAAAGCTGATAGCTTATCAGTAGAATTATTCTGGAATACTTTTCGTTCTTCAATTCAGCAGAAAAATAAACAAAAACTAGCCAGTTTATTTCAATTCCCTTTTTACTGCCACCAATGCCTCGACTATGTTCAAGCGAATGATTCTTACGATGCCACAGTCAAAGTTTCAAAAAAATTATTTCTTGACTCAGTATATAAATTATTTTTCGACATCCCAACTTTAAATGAATTGACTAAAAACATTTGCTCAGACACAATGATTTTTCACAGAATTAGTGATAGCAAAGTCAAATCTGGATGGATGTTTTCTTACGCCATAATATCACCCTCAAAAGAATATGAAGGTGTTCAGGGTTTTATCTATCTCAAAAAGCGAAAAGGTAAATTTATAATTGATGGCTTAGATACAGTGCCGTGAGAATTAAACTTTCACCTAGAGCTACCAAAATTATTTGCCGCTGGCACATTAACATTCAATTTTGCGTAAGTGGAAGCGGCGAATAAATTCTCATCATCAGTACTATCTTCTATTTAAATAGGTTGACAGCCCATCAACAAAAAATGGATTCCCATTCGGAAATCCATTCACTATCTTAAATATTATTGCTCCTTATCTTAAATCTATCTCTTCAACTCCCGGATATTTTGTTTTATCAAATGTAAATTGTGTATCTGCTAAAGGCGTATTGGTTTTCATTGTGCTAACGGTATACGTATAACGGTTACCGGCATTTTCCAGCACTTTGGTACTGTAAATTGTTTTAGCCGTTTTATCTACCTGAACATATACTTTATGGAAAGGTTTACTTTTATCAAGCGGAGTCATTTCAATTTCCTGAACTGTTTTAGTTCCCACTTTCTTTTCACCATTTAAGATGTAACGAAAATCCTTATCGTAGAAATTGGTAAATAATTTTTGCGGAGTGATCATGCCACTTGAGGCATCCAATTTACTGATGGTTACTTCATTGGCAGCCTTATCATAATTCCAGATGGTGGTACCATTGCAGAAAATTTCCTGGCCACTAAAGCTCACCCGGTATTTCGTTCCCTTCATGAGGATTGTACCTGTTTTAGTAGAAAGGGCTTTGCCGGAAGCATTTTCAACTTTGTATGAGAACCCTGCCTGAACACTGGTAAAGGTTTTGAATTTGGCGCTAACGCCATCTAAAATAGCTTTTGCGGCTGCATCGCTTGCTTGGGCAAGTGCGAACATTGAAACAGCAATCATAGGGACTAATAGGTACAATTTCTTCATCGTTATTGTTTTGTGTGGCGGCTTTTTACAGCGGCGCAAAGATAATTGAATTACTGAAATACTACTTGGCTAAAGCTTCGCAGCACAGTGTAGGATAGGCAATCACCATACCGGGTTGCATTTGTATTTTTTTCTTAACAACCCGGTAACGGATTATAATCTAACCTAATGCGTCCAAATGTTGTTGTAATTCCATTTCGGTTTTAATGAGCACATCCCTGGCTTTACTGCCTTGGTTAGGGCCTACAATACCAGCGGCTTCTAATTGATCCATCAACCGGCCAGCCCTGTTATAGCCGAGTTTCATCCGGCGTTGCAAAAGCGAAGTTGAACCCACTTGATTCTGTACGATGAGTCTTGCAGCATCTTCAAATAATGAATCTCTGTCTTGCATATCGAAATCCTTTCCCTCCAGTTCTTTCTCATCAATATATTCCGGCAATAAGAATGCTTGTGGATAACCTCGTTGGTCCCCAATATATTCAACAATTTGTTCCACTTCAGGTGTGTCAACAAATGCACATTGCAAACGGGTGACTTCCCCATTATGGGAAATCAGCATATCTCCTTTCCCGATCAATTGCTCAGCTCCGCCAGTAATACGGGCCGGGAAATTGGCTTTAATGGTACCGGTAATAATATTAACCGAAGGTCGCTGTGTAGCAATAATAAGATGGATACCAATTGCTCTGGCCAACTGTGCTAAACGGGCAATCGGCATTTCTACTTCTTTACCCGCCGTCATAATTAAATCAGCAAACTCATCAATAACTAATACAATAAATGGTAAATATTGATGCCCCTTTTGCGGATTTAATTTTCGTTTGGTAAACTTCTCGTTGTACTCTTTAATATTTCTTGCCCCAGCTTCTTTCAATAAATCGTAGCGGTTGTCCATTTCAATACACAATGCATTGAGGGTATGTACTACTTTTTTAGTGTCTGTAATAATTGCATCTTCTTCTCCCGGTAACTTGGCCAAAAAATGTTTTTCTATCTGGCGATAAATACTCAACTCTACTTTCTTTGGATCAATCAACACAAATTTCATTTGTGATGGATGCTTCTTATATAACAGTGAAACAAGAATAGCATTCAACCCAACAGATTTACCTTGTCCTGTAGCACCCGCCATCAATAAGTGCGGCATACTTGCCAGATCAACAATGAAATTTTCGTTGTCAATCTTTTTACCAATGGCTATAGGCAAACTGAAATTGTTATTCTGAAATTTCTCGGATGCCAGCAATGTTTTCATACTCACCACCGTCTTCCTCACATTCGGTACTTCAATACCAATGGTTCCCTTACCGGGTATAGGTGCGATGATACGAATGCCTAACGCAGCAAGGCTTAACGCAATATCATCTTCCAGGTTTTTAATTTTGGAAATACGAACACCGGCAGCGGGTACAATTTCATAGAGTGTGACTGTTGGCCCAACCGTGGCACTTATTTTTTGTATCTCGATAGAATAATTGCGGAGGGTACTGATAATTTGATTCTTGTTATTTTCTAATTCACCAGCATCCTGAATAATTTTTTCACTGCCGTGAGTTTCCAATAACGTCAGCGTTGGATATTTATAATCCCGCAGATCCAATGTTGGCTCATATGGAGGTAGATTCTCTACCACTGAAGCCGCTTCTTCTTCTGCAACAATATCAGGAACTACTTTTATTTCAAGTTCCAGGGGGTCATCATTTTTCTTTACAGGTTTTTCTTTAGCCGGGATTATTAACTCTTCTTGTATTGGCTTTACAGGTTC
>LNFJ01000065.1 GCA_001464625.1 Bacteroidia bacterium Ga0077558
GCAATTGAAAGAGTATTTGGTGAAAATGGAAAATGTAATTTAATAATGAGTATTAACCGCCATAATTACGAAGAGTATTTTATCCTGTATATGGATAATGAACTCAGCAGCGAGGACAGCCGTATGGTGGAGGCTTTTATTGCACAACATCCCGACCTTAAAGAAGAGTTGGAATTGTTGCAGCAATTTAAACTGGAGCCTGATATGGCTATTTCTTATACCAGCAAAGAAGAATTGATGAAGATAGACGGCAGCAGCCCCGTTACTCTTACTAATTACGATGAATGGTTGTCTTTGTATATAGATAATGAACTAACTCCTGAGCAAAAAGGAAACGTAGAAAAATTTCTGGCTAAAAATCCTGCTATCAATACTGAATTATCTTTTTATAAGCGCAGCAAACTGCAACCAGAGACAATTGTTTTTGCCCATAAAGAATCACTTTACAAACAAGAAGAAAAAGTACGCCGCATAACACCAATATGGTGGAGAGTAGCCGCTGCGGTATTAATAATTATTATTGGAACAACCGTGGTTTTAGTAAACAACAAATCTGCAGGGAATAAAGATAATATTGCGAAAACTCTACCTAGTACAGAGAAACCCACAACACCGGTAGAACTACCAGAGCAAACTACCACTGAAAATCCGGTAGCTGTTGTAGAAGAAAAAAATATTGTTGCTCCTGAAAAAACCACAACTAGTGAAACAGTAAAGCAAACTAACAATGCTGTTGCAGTTAAAAATAACAACACCGCTCCTAAAAATAAAATACAGGATAATTTAGTAACTCCTGTAAAGAAGGAAGAAACTGCTATTGCAGTTACTAATAATAAGGATAATAATTTGCCGAAACCAGTGAATAATCCATACTTTAATAATAGCCCTTCTGAAAAAGCTGTTGCTTCTGTTGATGTTACTACAAAAAATACACAAAGAAATGATGTATTAACATCAACAGATGTAACAACTTCAAAACTTCAACCGTCAAACGATATAGTAAATGCATCATTCCCTAATACGAATGAACAGCTGGACGAACCGGATGGCAAGAAAAATAAACTCCGTGGATTTTTCCGGAAAGTTACACGGACGTTTGAAAAAAGAACCAATATTGATGCTACTGATGATGATGGAAAATTATTGGTAGCTGGTCTTGCCATCAAACTAAAATAATTTCTTATTAAATTTTAAATGTGAAGAACATGAAAAGGATCTCTACCCTGTGCGTTGCTTTATGCACTTTTATCACAGGATTTTCTCAAACAGACAGTACCAAAGCACCAGAAGGCGATACCATACGGATCGGCGGAATGATAATCATCCGCAAACCTGGCAGCAAAGACAGGGAAGTAATTCGGGACAGAGAATACAAAATGAAGAATCGCCGTGGCGACAAACCTTCTAATGTAAGTACCAATTGGTGGATTGTGGATCTTGGCTTTTCCAATTACAATGATGAGTCAAACTATACTGCTGCTGCACTTAATAATTTTGTAGCACCTGGTATTGGAAAAGAAGAAATGAAATTGAAAACCGGACGATCCAGAAATGTAAACGTTTGGTTCTTTATGCAAAAGCTGAATGTAGCCAAGCATGTGGTAAACCTAAAGTATGGTTTAGGGCTTGAATTAAACAATTATCATTTTGATGACGGCTCCATTTTGATAGCCAAAAACCCAACCTTTATTTCCCAGGGTACTACGGAATTTAAAAAAGTAAAACTGGCTGCCGATTATCTTACGGTGCCCATCATGCTCAACTTCGACTTTACGCCGAAGAGAAGAAAAGGATTTGGCATCAGTGCTGGTATCAGTGGCGGATATTTATATTCTTCCCGTTACAAATCCAAAGAGGGTAATAATGTAGATAAAGTTAAAGATGATTTTAACCTTGAACGTTTCAAACTATCTTATATCGGAGAATTGTCCCTTGGCCCGGTTCGCCTTTATGGAAGCTATGCTATGAAGAACATGTGGGAGAAAGGATTGGACATGACACCTTACAATTTTGGATTCCGTTTGAGTAACTGGTAAAAAAAGCTATCCATAAAGCTAAAGATTGAAGTAAGCATTTAATAGCATTTATAAAACCTATAAGTTTTTAATATAAAAAAATGCAGCACCTTTTTTTATTAGCCCTTCTCATAACGACAAATTGTTTTAGCCAAAATCCTGACATTGTATATGAAAATTTTTCAAAGGCTTATGAAGAACTAAGCGCTGAGAAACTCTCAATTCTTTATACTGAAAATGCCACTGTCTTAAACCTGTACGACCGTGAGAATGCTAACTCATTGAATGGCAGCAATGAAATTAAGGAACATTATAAAGCTTTTTTTTCTTCTATCAGAAAGGAAAATCAAAATTTGTTATTGACCTTTAAAATAGTAACCCGAAGAGCAAAGAATGATGAAATTTTTGATAATGGATTTTACAGGCTTGAAATAAGAACATCAAATAAACCCTCCCAGTATATATTTGGAAAATTCTCAACAGTACTTCGTTCGCAAAATGGTGAATGGAAATTAATAACAGATGCAACCACAAACGTAGACTTTACTGAGTATGAGAATGCTTTAGTAGCCACAATTCCAAAAAGGGATGAATTATTACATCCTCAATTTTATGACGATCTTTTAGGAGACTACTTAACTGAAAATAACGATCTTATTGTAATTGGCCGTTCACAAACAAGACTATATGCTTTTTTTGAAAATTCAAATGAATTCAGGGGATTAAATAAGCAAAACGCTACTACATGGGCTCTGGGTAGTACCGTAATATCGAATGAAAACAATCAAACATTTAAGTTTGTTGAAAACAAAATAAATATATACCAAAATGACATCTTGGTTTCTACAGCAAACAGAAAAAAATTCTACGAAACCGAAAGAGTCCTGTATCCTAATAAAGATGGAACAGTGTTGGCGGGAACATTATTTATACCACATAAAGCAAATGGTAAAGCTATTGTGTTAGTTCATGGATCTGGCCCTCAGGATAGAAATGGATATGCCTCCATTATCAGGTTACTTGCAGATAATTTTGCAAGACAAGGAACGACGGTGCTTACTTATGACAAGCAGGGTGTTGGGCAGTCAGAGGGTAATAGTGATTACCTTAGTTTTTCAGGTTTAGCAGAAGATGCTTTAGCAGGAGTTAAATTTTTAAAGACAAGAAACAATTTGAATTTGACCAAAATTGGTCTTGGAGGGAGCAGCCAGGCCGGCTGGATAATTGCAAAAGCAGTTGAGATGAATCATCAACAAATTGATTTTGTTTTGACTATTGGAGCAGCAGGGAGTGGCATTTCAGTACAGAAGCAGAATCTTTATAATACAGAAACTTTAATGAGATGTATGGGCAAATTCAATAAGACACAAATTGAGACTGCTATTAAACAACAAAAACTTTTTTTCCAGTATTTGACCAACCCATCCAGCGCCAAAAAATTAGATGATTTCACAAAGAAAATTGAAAATGATACTCTTATAAGAAATTGGCTATTTCCTATAAGCAAGCAGATAGATTTAACAAATAGAAATCAATGGTTCACAGCATTGGAAATTTCTTTTGATCCATTAGAAATATGGGAAAAATACAACAAACCTGTTTTTATGCTATTTAGTGAATTTGACGACTCCACGCCATCTCATAGCATAAAACAAAAAGTCGATAAATTAAAAAACAGCCATATTCAAACTGTATTACTCTTGAATACACAACACATTGGACTTGAAACTAACTCCATTTGCCAAAATGAGCTTAGTGGATTAAAGAAATTTAACGCCCTATTTTTTAGAACAATAAATGACTGGTTGCAATCTTTTTAAAAAATCCGTGAAGCTCCAATGGGTTTTTTTATAGCGTAATTGAACTTCTCCATTTTACCTCCACTTTCCAGTAGTTATACAAAGTATCTTTTCTAAACAAGCCGTTAAAACATATCCACAGGTCAAAATAAAACTTTGTGGCATTGCGTTTGAACGATTGGACGGACCGATTATTTAGCCATGTAATAAATGCTTACCCACCTTCAAGCAGGATACAATTGGCAGTTTTGAAAACAAAAACATCTGATGAAAAATCTAATTGTGCTTACTTCTGTTTTGCTGGGTAGTAGTTTACTGGCTTCTACTGTTACTAATAACAGTATCCGGTCAAAATCCAATAAGCGGTTTAGCTGGGGTAGCAACAACCCCATCGGAACAGTCTCCATTATTATTGACAAATCGGATTACGAATTAAGTATCTATGATGATAAAGGTTGGTATGCCACTTACCCGGTGGTGTTTGGTAATAATAGCCTGGCAGATAAAAAAATGGAAGGCGATAAAAATACGCCGGAAGGAACTTTTCGGACTACCAGTAAAAGAGTGCATGAAAAATGGTCCCGTTTTATAGGTATCGATTATCCAACCGCCGAAAGCCGGGAGAAGTTTAACCAACGAAAACAACGGGGCGAAATTCCGGCCAATGCTAGTATTGGTGGAGGCATTGGTATACATGGCACCTGGCCACACGAAGGTTTTGTAGTTGACCGGTATAAAAACTGGACCCTCGGTTGTATTTCTATGAAGAATGAGGATGTGCAAGAAGTTTATGGCTTTATTCCGGGGGGTACAAAAGTTACTATTCGTAAGTGAGAGATGAAAAGGGATAAGTAAGAAGCCTTAATAATGGAGTCTACGCTATTTATTTAGATGTTGAAAATGGTGGTACTTCGACAAGTTCAGTAGTGAACAGAACGATGAAGTGAGTGACACAACAGACGATGCTAGTAGCAATACAGCTGGCACCAAAAAATCTCTTATTTAATTCCCGTTAAAAATCGTTCAACTTCAATTCTCCATTTTAACGGATCTCGTTGCAGAAAATTTTCATGATCAATATTATTATACACAACCAGTTTCTTTTGTGTAGAAGCCAATGCTTCAAATATATTATCCGTTTCGGATTTTTCAACCAACCTGTCCAGTGCACCCCACTGTAATAATATAGGGCAGGTTACTTTTTTTGCATAGCTGGTGGTTTTGAATTTAAACCCATTAAAGCCCCGTTCAATACCAATCCATGCAGTAACCAGCACACCAAAAGGTTTTTCGGGAAATCCACGAAAGCCAATATTTCTTGCACGGCCACTAATATGTGTACGTAATGTTTCAAACGGCATTTCGGCAATAATACCTGCTGGTTGAATATTATAATCTGCAACAGCTTTTATAATGGCTACTGCACCCATTGAAGCACCCCATAAGAAAATATTCTTTTCGCCCCTGGCAGCTATATAATCATATGCAAGTTTCACTTCTTCAGACTCCTTGTACCCGATAGTGGAATTGTTGCCATCGCTATTTCCATGTGCCCGAAAATCTATCATAAAAACATTGTAACCCCAATTCCTGAATTCTTCTGCTTCCGCAGCTATTCTAATTTTATTTGTTGAAAGAGGATGATAAAGTATTACTGTCCCTTTTGCGCCCGAATCTAGTTTGCTGTACCAGCAATCAATGAGCATATCTTTTTTGGTGGTTAGATGAACCGTATCAACCGGAAAATCTGGTTCGTTGGCTACAACGGATTTGGCGTATCGCTGACCGGCAAAGAGCCGCCAGGTTTTTTTAAATACGTTGGGATTGTCGTCTGTTTCTTCCACCGAAGGGTCATTATAAAAATGAGTGAACCGGTGGGCATACATTGCTGCGCTGATATTAAGCAGTATGAACTGAACCAATATTACCCAGCCTATCCAGCGGAGTGAAGAGAAGATTTTTTGTTTTACAGTTTGTTTTTCCATCTAAAATAGCCGTTCGGCGAGGCAGGCAAGTTTCCAAAAGTAATTTTTCAATAGCAGACCAGCTAACGAATAGCAAATAATTTTTGCTGATTCTAAAATATTTTTTCAGAAAAATAACCTGAGGTATAATTTTTGTTACTTATTTTGCAGCATTGCAATAGCAATAAAAAGACTTGGAAAAAACCATTTAAAGCAGCCCATCCGTGCTGCTTTATTTTTTTAAGTCGCTACACTCCCAGCTTCTTGCGGATATCTAAGGGTATAGCTGCTTTATTTACGATAATAGCAACCGTTCTTAATTTAAAATAATCTTCCCGCATATATAGAAAGCCGCCAAGTGCATTGGAATAATCACCCCACGAATTTTTAACGTAATACCACTGATCACCTAATTCTTTTGTTCTTCCAACTATATGCATCATATGGTCTAGCAAGGTGGTTTGGTTTTCAAAATCAAGCTGTCGTTGTGTAGAGAGGCTGTTCTTGTTTGAAGTTGGAATATAAGCCAGTCCATCATAGAATTTAAAGCCTGTATCCGTTGCATCACCATCCCAACCTACGGTGAAACCATTATCCAATGCTAAGTCAGTGATTCGGGAAAAATCTGCCAATGGAACATTCCAGTATTCATCTCCCGTCCAGTTGTATTTATCTTCTAATACAAATTTGGAATAAAAAGGATGGTGAGTGTAAGAAGTTATTTCTACATAATCATCAGGATTTAGTTGTAGTGCAAGTTTCAAAAAACTCTTTGCTGTATATGATTTGTTTCTATAAATAAATGTTTCGGGAAGTTCGCCCATATAATAATCTAAAACACTATCTATAAAAGATCGTTGTTGCTTACCCAATATCGTTACTCCACGACCTACCTGTTCTTTTACAAAATGGCTGAGTAGCGTATCCAATGCTGCATGGTCATGATTGTTTTCGCCGTAAGGTTTTCCGGTATAAGCTTCTTCCGGAACGATGCCATAGTTCTTCATCACCCATATCACATCATGAAATTGACCGCCGGGTGTAAAAAAATTTCCTCCTTTTAGTTTGAGGTGACGTTCTATTTTCCTGAGCATAGAATATCGGGCAATAAACATTTCACTCAGATCGATATTTCCTTTGCCTTTTTTTATTAACTCACTTTCCAATAATGAAGTGCTTGAAAAGCTCCAACAAGTGGAGGATCGATATTGATCTTTAACAGGAGTGCAATTGGAAGTTGATGGTGGTTTAAGTCCTAATTTTTCTATAGATAGTTCCTGCGCAACTGCAAAAGTGGGAGCAAGAATAAATAATAAGAATAATAAGCGGCGCATGAAATATTTTTCATTCAAGATAAGTAAGAACTGAAAATTTGAAATACCGTTGAACGGGTATATCTACAACTTCCCATTCTTTATCTCCTCCACCACTCCCGGATCAAGTAGTGTAGAAGTATCTCCCAGATTAGCTATCTCACCTTCCGCAATTTTTCGCAATATTCGACGCATAATTTTTCCGCTTCTTGTTTTAGGCAAACCCGCTACAAATTGAATTTTATCCGGTTTAGCAATAGGACCAATTACCCTGGTTACGGTTTGTAAAATATCTTGCTTTCTTGAATTTTCATCACCATGTGTGCCATTGAAAATAACATAGGCATAAATGCCCTGTCCTTTTATATCATGCGGATAACCTACTACCGCACTCTCTACCACACCTGCATGCATGTTAATTGCATTTTCCACTTCCGCAGTGCCAATACGATGACCGCTAACGTTTAATACGTCATCCACTCTTCCGGTGATGCGATAATTTCCATTCTCATCTTTTAATGCACCATCACCTGTGAAATATAAATTCTCATAGGTAGCAAAATAATTGGTACGGCAACGTTCATGATCGCCATAGGTGGTTCTGAGTATTCCAGGCCAGGGTGCTTTGATGCAGAGATTCCCTTTTAATAATCCATGCTCATCTTTTTCTGTTACTTCTTTTCCATTTTCATCAACCAATAAAGGTTGTACACCCGGCATAGGTAACGTAGCCCATGATGGTTTGGCTGAAGTAACTCCGGCCAGGTTTGAAATTAAACAAGCCCCTGTTTCGGTTTGCCACCAGGTATCTACAATAGGGCATTTCTTTTTTCCTACATTCTCATCATACCAATGCCATGCTTCTTCGTTAATGGGTTCACCAACTGTTCCTAATGTTTTTAAAGAAGAAAGATCTTTACCTTTTAATGGTTCTACTCCAAACCCCATCAAGCTTCTGATAGCAGTTGGCGCTGTATAAAGAATATTCACTTTGTGTTTGTCAACAATATCCCAAAACCTTCCGGCATCAGGCCATGTAGGAATGCCTTCAAACATAACCGAAGTAGCACCTGCACTGAGCGGACCATAAACAATATAGCTATGCCCGGTTATCCAACCAATATCTGCCGTACAAAAATGTATATCTCCCGGCTGGTATTGAAATACATTTACAAAAGTGTAAGTCGTCCACACCATATAACCCGCCACACTATGTACCACACCTTTTGGTTTGCCAGTGCTGCCGGAAGTATATAATATAAACAATGGATCTTCTGCATCCATTTCTTCTGCCGGAAAAGAAACCACACCATCTTTTTCAATTTGTGTTTCTGCATGTTCCATTTCATCTTCCCACCACACATCTCTTCCTTTTATCATTGAAACAGGAGTTCTTGTTCTTGTATAAACAATCACTCTCTTCACTGTTTTATTTCCTATCAACGCATCATCAATTACACTCTTTAACGGAATATCTTTTCCGCCACGATAAGCTCCATCGCAGGTTACAATAAATTCTGCTTTGGCGTCCTCTAACCTGTCAGCAATACTTTGTGCAGAGAAACCACCGAAGATGACACTATGTATAGCACCAATTCTTGCACAACCCAATACTGCATATGCCAATTCAGGCACCATGCCCATGTAAATACAAACACGGTCGCCTTTTTTTACTCCATTATTTTTTAATACCTGTGCAAACTGGCAAACTCGTTTGTGCAAACGACTGTACGTTACTATTCTTGTTCTTTCATCGGGATTGTTAGGCTCCCAGATGATGGCGGGTTTATCGCCCATTGTTGCAAGATGACGGTCAATACAATTTTCCGTAATGTTGAGTTTACCACCTTTGAACCATTCTATTTTAGGTTCCTTAAAATTCCATTCCAATACTTTATCCCATTTTTTTCTCCATTGGAAATTCTCCGCCACGTTGGCCCAAAAGCCCTCCGGATCACTTACACTTTTACTGTATTCTCTATGGTATTCTTCTATCGACTTTATCTGGAAAGGATATGACATATTAAACAGGAGTTATATTATTAAACTATTGAGGCGATAAATTTACACAACTGTATTTAATTAATACCCGAACCGGCAACGTTTCCGATGAATTGTTTTTTGCTTGCACCACAAATTCATATCTTAATCGCATGAATCAACCAAGTTCAGCAAAAACAGTCCGCTCTGTAATCACCGCTTCTTCCTTAGGCACTATGATAGAGTGGTACGACTTTTACATTTTCGGGATGCTTGCTAAAACCATTTCCACACAATTCTTTCCGGAAGGAAATCCTACAGCGGCATTGCTTAGTACACTGGCCATTTTTGCGGCAGGTTTTATTGTTCGTCCGTTTGGCGCATTGGTATTTGGCAGATTAGGAGATCTGATCGGCAGAAAATATACGTTCCTGCTTACATTGGTATTGATGGGCGGCTCTACTTTTTTAATTGGCTGTGTTCCTAGTTATACAAGCATTGGTATTGCTGCGCCGATTTTAGTTTTACTATTACGTTTATTACAAGGCCTTGCATTAGGTGGTGAGTATGGTGGAGCAGCTACCTATGTAGCAGAACATGCACCTGTTGGTAAAAGAGGATTTTATACAAGTTGGATACAAACAACGGCTACATTAGGTTTATTTGTTGCATTGGGTGTAATACTCCTGGTAAAATCAAATATGAGTGACGCTGCCTTTACTTCAGAATGGGGCGGCTGGCGTTATCCTTTCTGGATTTCTATTGTATTGGTTGGTGTATCTATTTACATACGAATGAAAATGGCTGAGTCGCCGATATTTTCAAAATTAAAAGCCGAGGGAAAGACTTCCACCAATCCTTTAAAAGAAAGTTTTAGGAATAAGGCCAATTTTAAAATGGTGTTGTTAGCATTATTTGGGGCAGTTATGGGGCAAGGAGTAGTTTGGTACACCGGCCAGTTTTATGCGCAAAGTTTTTTAGAAACAAAATGCTTTTTAGAATTTGAACAGAGCCGCACTATTATGTTGTGGGCTATTGCATTTGCCACGCCTTTCTTTTTATTTTTTGGCTGGCTAAGTGATAAGATAGGCAGGAAATGGATAATGATGGCTGGGATGGCATTGGCGATTTTTACTTACAGACCGATTTTTAGTACATTTTTGGATAATACCCACTCTTCAATTCTGACTGAAAAATCTGTAACAATAATTAAAACAGATACAACATATAAAAAACTGGGAACTGATTCTATATGCGAAGTTAGATCTCAATGTAAAAATTTTGCTGGCATGACGTTTCAACGCATTGAAAATAAAAAATGGGGCCTATATGAAATATCATATGATACAAATTTAACTGACTCAACAAAAAGCGTTGTAAAATTAGCTGGATTTGGATTTCTTCTTGACCAAAACCCTAAGTATATAAATTTAAAATTGAATCAACAGCAATATATAAAATTCATCAGCCTTGTTTTCCTACTAATACTATATGTAACGATGGTGTACGGCCCTATCGCCGCTTTCTTAGTAGAAATGTTCCCTACAAAGATTCGTTATACATCTATGTCATTACCATACCACATCGGCAATGGTGTCTTTGGCGGTTTGGTTCCGTTTATTGGTTTATTACTAACTACTACTTTTCCTGCCGATCCACTCGTTGGGCTTTGGTACCCGATTGGTGTAGCTGCATTGTGTTTGATAATTGGATTGTTATACCTCACCAATAAAATTGATAGAAATATAAAAGATTAAACTATGAATGCTTTTAAAAGATATTTCGGGTTACTGCTTTTAATAATTGGGCCACTGCTTATTTATGAATTGATTGTTGGGGCTATTAATAATATTGATGCAAACGGAACAAAAGATATTAATAACCCCGTTATCTGGGTTATCATAATCACCATCTTCACTCCCATTGCTATCGGGCTGGTAATTTTTGGCTGGTACGCCTTTAGAGGCGAATACGACTACCTGCCTACCAAATCAAAAGAATTGTAAGGCATCAACAACATAAAATTTTACAATTTTCAAACAATTGTTTCTTGCTGGTGTTGTTTTGATTGAATAATTTTGCACCTGCAATGAAAAAAATAGCCGCTATATTACTTTTGATTTTTGCCCTTGTACAAACAGGGCCGGCTATAACTTCTTTATTTTCAGACTCTACTATCTTTTTTATGGTAGATGAGGAAAAAGGTGGAGAAAAAATTGAAGAGGACAAAAAAGACAAAAAGGAAAATCCTTATGTTATTTTTCAATCCCGTGAACTCTCCCACCAGATAAGCACCGCCTTGCATGTAGCTGAAAAAATGAATGCTTCGCCCTTTGTTAAAAAACCGACTCCCCCTCCCAATTTTTGTTAATCAATTATTAGGTACTACTCTATTTGTGCGGTAAGCATTTGCTTATCCAAAACTTTCTGTAACTGATTAACAAATTTTACTTATGCCAGCCACTAAAAGCCCGGTTGCCAGGATACTGAACCTGCTGCGACTGGAGCGAAAAGAAATCTCTGCAATCTATTTTTATGCTATCCTGAATGGGCTAATACAACTTTCTTTGCCCATAGGAGTACAAGCCATTATTGGTTATGTACTGGGTGCTTCTATGCGGGCATCATTAGTAGTACTTATTGCATTGGTGGTGCTGGGTGTACTGATTGCAGGCATCATGCAGGTAAACCAGATGAAAATTATTGAAAAGATTCAGCAAAAACTTTTTGTACGGTATTCATTTGCTTTTGCAAATCATTTGCCGAATCTGGATCTTAAAAAAAATGATACTGTTTACCTTCCTGAATTGGTAAACCGTTTTTTTGATGTGCCACTACTACAAAAAAGCCTGTCAAAAATTTTGCTGGAAATTCCTACCGCGGTAATACAAATTCTATTTGGTCTGATACTACTTTCTTTCTATCACCCCGCCTTTATTTTATTTGGGATTATTCTTATAACAGTACTTATACTAATTCTCCGTTTTACCGGCGGCAAGGGGTTGCAAACCAGTCTTGAAAAAAGTAAATACAAATATAAAGTGGCAGCATGGCTGGAAGAAATGGGTCGTATCCTGTTATCAGTAAAGCTTGGTAAAAATAATTCCATGCATATGCGAAAAGCTGATGATGAAGTGAGCAGCTACCTTGATGCCCGCAATAAACATTTTCAGGTATTACTGTTTCAATTTAATATACTGGTGATTTTTAAAACCCTGATTACAGCAGCCATGTTGATTGTTGGTACTTTACTCATGGTAAATCAACAACTAACCGTTGGTCAGTTTATTGCTGGTGAAATAGTTATACTGCTGGTGCTAAATTCGGTTGAAAAACTCATCATCAACCTCAGTAGTGTGTATGATACGCTTACGGCCGTAGAAAAAATTTCGGAAATAACAGATAAACCAGTTGAACAAAATGGGTCTATCGTTTTAGAGACAACAAACAAAGGACTTGCTATTGAAATGAAAGACCTGAGCTTCAGCTATAATGGCGAAAAAAACATTCTAAACAATATTTCCTTTGAAATAAAGGCCAACGAAAAAGTATGTATCGTCGGTAAAGACAGTTCCGGAAAATCAACACTATTAAAACTGATGACCGGAGCTTATGCAGATTTTACTGGAGCTTTTCTTTTAAATAATGTGCCGGTTGGTAATTACCACCTCGATTCTTTACGGGCACAAACTGGTGTATTACTTAGCCAGCAGGATATTTTTCAGGGTACACTTTGGGAAAATATTGCTCTCGGCAATGAAAAAATAAACATAGAAACCGTAAAAGAACTAACCGCAAAAACCGGTCTAGCTGATTATATCGCCACCCTGAAAAATGGTTACGACACATTGCTTGACCCTACCGGTAAACGATTACCCCGCAGTGTTGTACATAAAATTTTATTAGTAAGGGCACTCGCCGTCAATCCCCGCCTGTTATTATTAGAAGAGCCGTGGATGAATTTCCAACATAACCATCGCCAGCAAATTATTGAATTACTACTGAATCTGAAAAACACAACGGTGGTAGTAGTAAGCAGTGATGAAGATTTTGCTAAACAGTGTACCAAGCAGATTGAGATGGATGAAAATGGCAGCTTAATAAATTAAACTAAATCAAATGAACGACTTAAAATCATATACACGGATTTATCAGCATGATAAAAAAAGTAAAGTAAAGCTTTGGTTTTATCTCTGTATCGGCATCTTTATTATTTTTCTATTTCTTCCGTGGACACAAAACATCAGGGCTACCGGTTCGGTCACCACTTTGTACCAAGACCAGCGACCACAGCAAGTGAACACCATAATTGGTGGGCGGGTAATGAAATGGCATATCAAAGAAGGCGACTATGTAAAAGCTGGTGACACCTTAGTACAGTTATCAGAGGTGAAAGTAGATTACCTCGACCCAAATCTGTTACAACGTACGCAGGAACAATTAGCCGGGAAACAATTATCAGTAGAGTATTATAAAAGCAAGGTAGGTGTTGCCAACCAGCAGATCGGTGCTATCAATTCTGGTTTGCAATTAAAATTAAACCAGCTGTTGAATAAACTAAATCAGTTAAACCTGAAAGTACAGGCCGACAGTGCTGAAGCTGTTGCTGCAAATAATGATTTTAGCATTGGTACTAAACAATACAATCGACAAAAAGCCATGTATGATAGCGGACTTGTTTCTTTAACACAATTAGAAATAAGGAACCAGCAATACCAGAATGCACTGGCTAAAAAAATAAGTGCTGAAAATAAATTAGCCAACAGCAAACAAGATTTAACAATTACCCGAATCGAGATGAATGCCCTTCAACAGGAAAATATTGAAAAAGTAACTAAAGCTCAAGGTGAACAGTTTCAATCATTAACACAAATTGCCAGCGGACAGGCAGATATAGCCAAGTTGGAAAACCAGTATGCCAGTTATAATATCCGCAACGGTATGTATTATGTATTGGCTTCCCAAAGCGGACAAGTGGTAAAAGCCCAAAAAGCCGGCATTGGTGAATTTGTAAAAGAGGGTGATATGATTGCAGAAATAGTACCTGATAAAATTCAGTATGCAGTTGAACTATTTGTTCGTCCCTTGGATTTACCTCTACTAGCAGCTGGACAAAAAGTTCGTTTTCTGTTTGACGGTTTTCCGGCCATTGTATTTAGCGGATGGCCTAAGGCATCATCCGGCACATTTGGCGGATTAATAGTAGCAGTAGAAAGCAATGTAAGTATAAATGGAAAATTCAGGGTGCTGGTACAAGAAGACCCAACTGATAAACCCTGGCCAAAGCAATTAAAGATAGGCGCCGGTGCACAGGGCATTGCATTATTAAAAGATGTACCGGTGTGGTATGAGCTATGGCGGAATATCAATGGCTTTCCGCCAGATTATTATAAACCATCCATCGATGTAAATAAAAAATAAGATGATTACGCATAAAAAATATAGAACGTATAAATGGCTACATAGAAGAAATAACCGGCGCAGGATATTACTTATTATTTGCTTCCTGATTATTATGCTGTTAGTGCTATCTCTATTCTCAGCTGCACAAAATAAACAGGATAAAAAAACACTTTCGCCTCAACAGGTAATGGAAATTGTAAAACAATTTCATCCGGTAGCAAAGCAAGCCGATATATTTATTGAAAAAGCAAAGGCCGATGTAACTATTGCCAAAGGAATGTTTGACCCGGTTCTAAAAAATGAATCGGCACAAAAAACTTTTGATGGCACCGATTATTATTTATACAACCGCCCGGAATTATCCATTCCCACCTGGTTTGGCGTGGAAGTAAGCACGGGATTAGAAAAATTATCTGGCAGCCGCACATCACCAGAGGAAACGTTGGGAGAAACCAGCTATTTCGGCATCAGCATACCATTAGCAAAAAATTTGCTGATGGATAAAAGAAGTGCGGCATTACAAACAGCAAAAATTTACCGCACAGCATCCGAAGCAGAAAAAAGAAATATGCTGAACAACCTGTTACTCGATGCGATGAAAAGCTACTGGCAATGGGCACAACAATACCAGGTATACAAAATACTAACCGATGCAGTGAGGGTAAATGAGAAAAGAGTACAGTTTGTCAAATCCGCTTTTCAATTAGGCGACCGTCCTGCCATTGATACAACAGAAGCTTTAACGCAATTACAAAATTTTGAATTGCTTCAAAGTCAGGCCTGGTTAGATTTTCAAAATACAGGGTTGGATTTATCTGTTTATTTATGGACTGCCGAAACACAGCCCTACAATTTACCCGAAATAATAATACCTGCTACTGATTTACAAACCATCAATCTCAACGCAGCTATCATCCCGGATTTGGATAACCTATTGTCCGCTGCCCGTATCAATCATCCGGAATTGGTGCTATACAATTTTAAATTAGATGTACTGGGCATTGAAAAGAAACTAAAGTTTCAGGAGTTGCTGCCGGTTGTAAATTTTAAATATAATCAACTGGGAAGAGGCTACGATGTACTAAAGACTGCAACAGGTCCATTATTTGCAAATAATTTTCAATATGGCTTATCCTTGGGAATTCCTCTCCGCCTTTCGCAAGGAAGAGGAGAATACCGAAAAGCGAAACTAAATATCACTGAAACGCAATTGCAACAGAGCCAGAAACAGCTACAGATAGAAAATAAAGTAAAAAGTTATTACAACGAGTTAATAACTCTTAAGTCGCAAATAATATTACAAGAAAAAGCTTATAAAAATTATTTTGCTTTGCAGCGTGGCGAAGAAATCCGTTTTCAGACTGGAGAGAGTTCCTTGTTTCTTATCAATGCCAGAGAAAATAAAACACTGGAAGCTTTGCAAAAATTACAAGAGTTGAAAGCCAAATTTTTTAAAACAGAAAATGTGCTGCAATGGGCAGCAGGAAACTTATTATAATAATTTCATAACCTTAAAAATTAAAATCATGAAATGTCCATCTTGTGAAGAGTTATTGGTAATGGCAGAAAGACAAGGAGTAGAAATCGACTACTGCCCGAAGTGCAGGGGCGTTTGGCTCGATAAAGGCGAATTAGATAAAATAATTGAAAAATCAACAGCCGCAGAATTAAACCAGCAGTTGAAACAAAATAATGAAAAAAGAAATGAACGGCAGGATGATGACGACGATGATGATGACGATGGTGGTTTCCTTAACCGCAACCGGAAGAATAACCGTGGCCGTGATGGGGGCTTTCTGAGTAATCTTTTTGATTTTTAAAAAATGAACTTCTTTTGCTTTACTTTTAGATAAGCAAATAACCAATTATGGATGCACAAATAATCGTTTCGCTGCTTACCCTTATTGCACTGGAAGTGGTACTGGGTATTGATAATATTATTTTTATTTCCATATTGGCCGGTAAACTGCCTCCTGAACAACAGCGTAAGGCCAGGAATCTCGGTATTACACTCGCCATGGTCATGAGACTGGGGCTATTAGCAGCTATTTCATGGATAATGAAATTGGATAATGAGTTGTTTAATGTTTTTCGCATTAGTATAAGTGGGAAGGATCTAATACTGATATTAGGCGGGCTTTTTCTTATTTATAAAAGCGTAAAAGAAATGTATCACAAAATCGAAGGCGAGCATGAAGATGCGGAGAAAAAAGTTTCTAAAGCCAGCTTCAACCAAATAATTGGTCAGATATTGCTGCTTGATCTTGTTTTTTCTGTTGACTCTATTATTACGGCCGTTGGCCTGGTAGATGAAATATGGATAATGTACACGGCAGTAATCGTGACAGTAATTATAATGCTGATTGCCGCTGCTCCTATCAGCAACTTTGTAAATAGACATCCGGCATTTAAAATTCTTGCCCTTAGTTTTTTAATGCTGATTGGCTTTACACTGCTGGTAGAAGGCTTTGATGTGCATATACCAAAAGGATATGTATATTTCGCTATGGCTTTTGCTTTCCTGGTTGATGTGATACAGATGAAAGTGGCCGGTAAAAAATCAAACCCAGTAAAATTGAACGAGCATTATACTGAAGAGCCAAACAAATAATGTATAAAATTTAGAAAATAAATCCATACAACGGACCATGGTTGCCCGGTATACATGTGTGTTACTCCTGCCTTTTAATAATGTTAATCATTTAACTCGTCTTCCATCAGTTTTATTCCAATTACCCTCTCTTTAATTTTATCATGAAGATTAATAGCCATATGCACAATAGGAGTGGCGCAGATGTAAAACTCAGTTTGCGGAAACTCTTTCTTCAGGCTTGCTTCTATTTCATTAAACAGCAAACTTTTTGTCACAAATTGAATAACATAACCTTCTGAATGTTCCTTTACGTTTATTGAACTCAAGTGATATGAATCAAAGGAGCTGCCAAAAACATTCAATGTGAACTTATTTTTCAAGATGCTATTTGCCACAGCATCTCCCTGTTCTTTATCGTCCACTAAAAGTTTTACAATAATCATTTCAAACAAATTTTTGTTACCGATTTGCTTTGATTAACTCAGGCAAGTTAAAAGCCTTACCTTTTTCACCAGGTAATTTCATAAGCGACTCTTAAAACAGCCATATTGAAATTTTTAGAACTAGTAAGCCATGTCTCCTGTCTTAAAGAAACATCAAGAAAATTATTCCCTAGCTTGATTTTATCACCTGCCCCTATACTTAAAGTAGTATTGGTTGAATTAGCATATTTACTTAAAAAGACCAAACCGGCTTCCCCAAAAAAGTAAAACCTGCCAAAATAATAACGACCCCCGGCTTTTACTGGAATCGCCATCAGGGTTTTGTAATTAGTAGGTAATGATGATAGGTTTTCGAAATAAGTTCTTCCTGAAAAAACTGAAAACCCACTGTTAACGGTTACACTTCCATGTTTGCCAAAAGTATACTCAGCTTTAAAGCTGCCGCCATACCCAATATTGTGTGTTTTTCTAAAGCTAGCTTCAGGAAAGGTCATCTCAGGACCAAAGTTTATTGAAAAGCTTCCTTTTTTATTTGCTTGTGCAGATGTTTGCTGAGCAGATTGAAGGCTAATAAAAACAACTAAACACAGACATAATTTTCTTTTCATATTGCGTGATATATATGCTAAAATATTTTTTCAAAAGGCGTAACAAGTAAACTTACTAAAAGGTTATTATGAAATTTAATGATGAGTAATGAAACACAATTACTGTTTCAAAACAAAATGAATTTCATACCATTCCTTATCAATTTCAGAGTATATAATATTATCGTTATTACTTTTTGATATTTTGATTATCGATTTTTTTATATAGCTCTGCGTATAATCCAATTTGCAAAAAATCACGGCCTGTTTCATCATTTATTCTATAATCGAACTGGTGCAAATAACCTAATTGTACAGACGCATGTTTCGATATTTTATACCCAAATGATACTAATGCCCTGTTTCTTTCAAAATAGGGTTCTTTATCTGTAAAAAACAGCTCGTTACTTATATTTACCAGATAAGGTTTATACCCTTTTTCATTTTTCCCAAAGGGATATGAAGCACCCAATCTGTATCTAAATCTATTTCTATACCCATTGCTGGTAAATCGGAATTCTGCCCGGTACCGCTGTTCTATTTTAAAATTTTTAATTGCTTGCGTTAATGTTATTTGTGGCCATAATCTAAACTCATCGTTATTTTTTGGCTTAACAAAATTGCCGCCCTCTTTGTAGGTATCGTAATCTCCCGCCCCTATAGTGAGTGTCATATTTGGATGAGCCTTATAGTTTACGCCTCCTTTATACTCATGATAATGAAAATCATTATAAAATCGCAGTGAACGTAACTGAGCCTCTCCAAAAACACTCCACTTTTCATTTATATTAAATCTTATATTAAAAATATTCCAGCTACCCAGGTCAGAATATTGGCTTAAACATACATTGCTGCAACACACTAAAAGGATTGCAAATATGCCTTTGTATTTTCTTTTCATTACTATTCCCTTTTGCGCAATGTAGCCACCATTATTTTAAAAACAAATTGCATGGACTTAAAAAAACTAATTTTTAAAGGAAGTTTTACTTAAATCAAAATTGAAATAGCTGTTTAAAATAATACCGTTATTATACTGGAAAACATTGCGGTTGTTTACTTCCCTTCCCAACTGTATAATTTGCTGTAAATAACCACCTTCTACCCTGAACTTTTTATTAAAGCGGTAACCGAGTAGAATACCCAACCTGTTTTGGTCAAATACATTTTCGTTTACATTTTTTCCAAAACCAATAAATATTTCATCAAAAATGGCTGCGTACGGCGTTTTATCTTCTATCTTCTTTTTGCCGATAGCCATTTGCAGTCGGTACATATACCTAAGACGGTTTAAAAATAAAAAGTCATCAGGCTTACTTAATACAGCATTGGTATACCTGCCTATCCATCTTTGCTCCAGCATAAACCGGTGGCTCATTTCTACCCTGTTTATATTATCTGTAATAGTTGCCATCTGAAAGGCCCTGTGTTCCGGAAATCTTTTTCCCGCTGCCTGTAATGGAATATCTCCATAAGGGAAAGTTTCAATCCAGGCGTACCCTAACCTCAGGGTAAGTTTACTGTTTACCTGGTAATTAATCCCGGTTCTGAACAAACTTTGCTGCCAGTCTTTTACAAGGTTTTCTCTTCGCCACTGGTATTCTAGGTGGCCACTCCATTTTGAAGAAAATTTAATGGTAGTAAAATTATTAAACCAGCCAATGGAGTTTTTATCTGTTACTCTTGTACTTTGAGCTGATGAGATAAGGCTAAACAAACATAGACTTATTGAAAAAATTATGCGATAGCTCATAAATAGGTTTTGTATAAAAAAGGCCAGGCATAAATCTGGGTTCTTTATCAATTATTTAGTTGGTGGTGCAAACGGAAGTGCTGATTTGTGAACTATTATTTTTAGTTTACCGTCTTTCCCTTTTTTGAAAACCCAGGTTTTATCAACCATAACTTCCTTGCCTGTTTTGTCTGTAACCCAAACATTTCCCATTGTGATAGCCACAGAGCCATAAATCTGTATGCCTACATTATTCTCGCCTGCATTATCGTAACGGGCCTTTACCCAAGGCGTTAATGCAAAACCTTTATCATTGGGATATTCCGGATCCCCGCCTATAAAATAAGCCAATGCCCCTTTTTTTGTATTTCTGAAAGTTTGGTCGCCATATGCCAATGTTGGTTTAAAAAATACTTTACCATTATCATAGTTGTAGGCAGTAGAAAGCAATTCTTCGGCAAAGGCTTTATAGTCACCGCCATCTTCTTTTAATTTTCCAATTTTTACCAAAGCATCGCACCATGCCTGTTGTGCAGCATTTACTTCGTCGTATGTAATAATGTCTTGTGCACCTTCTTCTACATAAACCAACCCTAAATCATTTATCACTTTTTGTACTTTTTCATTAGCTTGAACAAGAACTTTCTCGCCTTCATCTTTTGGTTTCTCAGAAGCTTGATTGCAGGAAGCGAATACAGTTGCTACTAAAAGAAATCCGAAAATCATTTTTTTACTTTTCATCTTTTAAAATTTAATTTTCTGCATACTTTTTAATACGGTGTTCTGCATGTCCGTTTGGATGTAAGTTTATTTAAGAATAGTGTATACGCAAGACTTTCACATTAATAACATCTAAACAATATTTTTTCATAGTGTCAGTACTTTTAAACCGCTGCCTTTGTATAGTTGACTGCAATAAATTGTTACCATTTCCAGTTTTTGCTATTGCGAAACAAATTCCATTCTCATAAATCCTGTTCAACCTGTAGTTTTCTCATTAATCCATATTAATTTTTAAATAGTATTGCATGCAAATATAATAGTATTACTATTATTAATCAAAGTAAAATAGTTTTTTTATTTTAATTTCCTATTTTTATTAAAATATTGGGAAATGAACATAGATTTCAATCCAGCGTTGAATGACAGGCTCTTTTTAAAAAACCCCCAAAGCACAGAATTGGGGAAAAAGATAATTAAGGAAGCCATCAGCCTTATTTCATCAATTGGATACGAACAATTTACTTTTAAAAAACTCGCTATTGAAATTGAAACTACCGAGGCAACTATTTACCGGTATTTTGTAAACAAACATAAACTGCTTATATACCTGGTAAACTGGTACTGGACTTATCTGGAGTTCCAGATGATTATTCAATTGAAAACAATTAATAAACCGGCTGATAAAATTAAAAAGATAATTGACATCCTGGTATGGGAAGATAATTCAGAAATAGATTTTGGCGCATTTGACCATCAGGCCTTGTATTTTATAACGATTGCCGAGGGCAATAAAACCTATTTATCAAAAGATGTTGATGAAAACAATAAGGATATGCTTTACAAACCAGTTAAAGATTTATCAGGCAGAATAGCGGCGGTTTTTTCAGAATACAACCCCGGATATAAGTATCCCAATACGCTGGCCAGTTCTGTAATTGACTTGTCGCATTTACAATACTTTTTCATGCACCACTTACCACGGCTAAGTGATTTTGCGAAAAAGAAAAGACCTAAAGATATTGAAGCCTTTTTAGAAGATCTGATATTTAAAACATTAGCGTAGCTAGTCCGTATTTTCATCTGTTATCCTCGTATTTTGCACATAGCTGTTAAAGAATAAAAGGAATAAAAAGGCTATAGTCTAAATCTTGATTATAAAAAATTAAGAAGACCTGAATGCTACAGGATGATTTAATTTCTTATGCGGACCAAAGAAAATCCGAAGTAAAATACGAAAAGCTGATAGCTCGATAAAGATGAAGCACAATGCCATCAGCACAATCAATGCAATTTGATTAGTGCCAACATAAGTAAACAGTACGTCAATACCTATAAAGGCAGCAGTTAGCGGGAACCCCAGCATACCCATTGCTGCTACTAAAAATAAAAACCCTGTTGTATTTTCTTCATACACATAACCATGAAACTGGTTTAGCGAAATATCATTATCAATGGATTTAATTCTTTGCAAGCAAAAATATCCCAAGAGAAAAGCAAGTAAGACCCCGCTGGCATAAAATATTATTTCTACCAGGTAGATATGAGGCGCATTGAACAATACGGCTGCCATAATAAAAAAATGTCCTGTTAGCAGGTATATCCATGCTTTTAAAGCAGACTGACGGAAAGAAAATGCAAAAAGAATAACTAGCAATGCAATACTCATTAAAATAATGGGCAAAGCACCATTCAATGATGGAATACTTTCCTTGCTCATATACCCGATAATCAAAAGAGCAACACCGGCCATACCAAGAATTGCAATGAAAATATTGAACTGCAAGAATTGCAATCTTCGGCCGATCCATTTAAAAGGACTCCACAGGTACCTAAACATGGCTGTGTCAAGATTCCATTCTTTAATGCCCAGCATATAAATAGATGCATTAATTTTTGACACTATTTTTTGAGTAGGCTTAACATAATGAAAAAATTGGTGGTGCACCAGGTAGTTCAGCACAGAAGGAGAAACCAATAACTGATAGGTTCTTAAAAAAGCATTGCCTGCAAAATGCACCAATACCAGCCAATGAAAACCTAATGCTATTTCGATAAACATTAACCCAATTTGTGCTGCGGATGAATAAGCGATTTGTGTTTTAACGGTAGGCTGCACCCTGGCGATCATCGTTGCCATAATAGCTGTAAGTGCGCCAATAACGATTATGACGATTTTTGCCCACAACATATCCTCCCAGAAAGGATGCGTACGTAATAATAAGAATACACCAATGTGTACACTCAGTGAACCGTAAAAAATTGCCGAGGAAGCTGTAGGACCTTCCATAGCTCTGGGCAACCATGTAGTAAAAGGAAACTGCGCCGATTTAATAGTTGCCGGCAATATGATCATACAAACTATAAAGATGGCCATGCCAGCATGGTTTGCAGCAATGGCAATTTCTTTTGCTTCTCCTAATTGGGAAAAATTGATATTCTGATGTGTAAGATGGTGCATCATCCACATGGCAAGCATTAATGCCACATCACTGATACGATAATTGGAAACTGCTTTGAAAGCATTTTTTACCGGTAAATAGCGGTTGCGATAAAAAGCAATTAATATAAAAGAGCAAATGCCTTTAATTTCCCAGCCGATAAATAATGTTTCGAAATTGCCTGCCAGTATTATAAAGTTATACGCTGTTGCAAACAACAATATCGTATTGAAGAAACGTTTGTAACCCTCGTCCCGGTGCATGTAATATTTACTGAAGGTTGCCACTAAAAAGAATAAAAAGGCGCCAACAATACTGAAAACAGCTGTAACCTCATCATAATACAACTGAATGGCAAAAACAAAATTGTCTGTTTGGTAAAGGGTAACTGCCCTATGAGTCATCGGCTCAAATCCATTTATAATCCACCAGCCCAGAAATAGGAGAGCAATTAAAATGTTAGCGACCTTGGCAAACCGCACAATTGTACCAATTGCTTTTTCACTTTTATTTTGCCATAGCAAAGTAGCAAAAAATGCCAACAGCGGTATGGCGATGAATAAAATAAGTAACTGGTTCATGTGGTTTTATTCTTTATCTAATCGAGCAAATACACTGGCAAATTCTCTTCCGTGGCATGTACAATATGATTTGTTTCCATCTCTTTTGCCCCTTCAATAAACTCTTCCATGTTGTGAATTGTTTTTATATCACTGGCATTCGTAATGGGGTCATATTTTACAAAGGCACCTTTCTTAAAATAGTAAAATTGTTTTTCTACCGGGTGCAATGCTACGATATGCACCCACTCATTGTTATACCATTCAAACACTTCCGGCGAAGATTGAATAGCTTTCAAAACAATGTCCGGTTGATGCTCAACAATTACCAACAGGCGAACAGGATCATGCACTTCAATCATTTGCCAGGGAAGCCCAGGGCGCAAATCACCATCACTGCTATTGGCTACACCAAACAAACCCACTACATTGTGTGGCAGCTTAGTACCAGCTCCCATTTTTATGTTATCAACTCTGGAAAAATAATATTCCAGGTTGATACCACCACAAACCAAACCAATAGGCCGCATTACGGCTGTTAAAATTGCTCCTTCTGGGTCTGTTGTATAATCATAACTATTTAAAAAAGCTCTTCTGTCGAGGAATAAACCTTTAGTTGTTTGTCGGCGACCGATAATAGCTAAAGTGTTAGTACCATGTCCCAGTTCAGGTCTTGGCTCAAATAAAGAAACCGAACGGCTGTGAATGGCTTTGCGAACCTGTTCCAATTCCTGTTTGGTATTGATAGAAGAAAAGCGACGGCTTCTCTCCTTTGCATTCAGATTTAAGGCCGTTTCAAAATTTTGCTTGTTGATCAAATGCAATCGAACATTTTCAGGAGTGAGTATATGTTCATCATAGTAACCCCACACATCCGCCGCCGTATCATGCATGCTGCCGATGAATTGTGTGGTAGCAGGAATTACAATTCCTTTGGTTGCTAATACTTCTCTTACTTTTTTATGATTTAAAATAAAAGATTGCACTCTTGCATTGGTAGCACCGGGTCGTCCGCTACAGGCACCACAATCATGTGCACCGTGATGCGGATTGTTGGCACTGCTGCTACCATGCGCCACAAAATAAACGATGGGTGCAAAATTTTTGACCAGGCCAATGCCCCGTAAAAAATTCTCCCCCCGTGTTACCATTTCATCTAGTGTATAACCGATCTGCAAGCCATTTTCAATATCAGCTGAATTTTTATTTTCAATTGTGAGTGTTGACAGCTTATCCATATGCGAATAGGCATCAGAAATAGCCGGGCTCATTTTGGGACTAAACAATAACTGTATTTTTTTTACAAAAGCCCAGAAACCAAAACTGATACTTAATAAAAAGCCAGATAAGATGCCATGTGTAAGTTTAGTATAGATCAATTCTCCTTTTCGTATTGATTTGGCATCCGATTCTTTGATCAGGTATTTGGGTGTTACTGGCGCAGGGCAAAGTTTATCGTAAAACTTACCGCCTTCCTGTTGAAAGTAAAATTCCACACCAAAGAAACCCGGCGCACCAAAAGTTTCAGATTTTTTATCAACTGCTTCAATGTGGCGGCGGATGGAATCTTCCCTTTCGTCAATACAAAAAATGGCCTGAAGCGAGGGACCGACTCCTTCTGTTGAAGAAGAATTTATAAGACCCTGGCCATTTACTGCCATCCTTTTTTCATCCGACATGCTGATGCCTTTCAACACTGAATCATAATAACTCCATTCAAAAGCATCCTGCCAGAGTTCTATTACTTCTGCCAATTCTGTTTTAGCAACATCAGCAAATAAATCAACCGGCGGTACCGTAACATGATTAGTTAACGGCTGCCATTTATTTCCCAATACATAATTGAGTGCATCCAGTTCCATCAGCAACTCAAACTCTAATAACTGCTTTAATGTTATTTGTTTCCGGTCGAGCAAAGTATGTGGATTGTCTTCCACTGCACTTACAAAACCGCTCCACCCATGATGAGCAAATTGCTGATCAAATATGTATTGTTCGAAGTATTCTTCTTTACCAACAATTGTTTTTAATAATTCAGGGATAGAATAATTACCGGATAGAAATTTTTGTCGTACAGTTTTTGTTTTAAAGAAACTGACAAAGCTATTTTGCTCCAGCTCCCTTACACTTTCAATAAAAGGTTTATTGACTACCGGAAAACTATCAACAGCAATGCCCTGGTCTAAAAAAGCACAAAGGATGCGAAAGAGTATTGGATGAACGTTATTATCTAGATCGAAATGATATACATCTTTCCAGTATTTTCTTAATTGTCCTATTCTTGGACGATTAAGTGTATCGTAGTACTGAGTGATTAGTTTCTGTTTCCATTCAGCTACAGCATCTATTCCTTTCTTATTCGTAATCACCATTTGCAACACATCTTCCCTTATTCTTCCAGTTTTATACATAGCCCGGTATTCGGCTAGTTGCAGATGCACCTGAAAACCAAAAACTTTAGAAGCTTTAAAAATTGCATCATAAAATTTCAGGTGTTGAAAAGCATGTAAGGAGTTATGATGAATAAAATCCTTCAATGCCTGTTGTGCAGGCAAAAAGTGTTTTAGTTCATGAATGGCATGAGCTTCGTTGAAGGAATAATTATCCATATAAAAAAATGGGTTGGAATTTTATCCAACCCTTATAAAAAATTAATGTCTTAACTCCACCAGGCTAAATGCAGGGTTTTTTTCATCATTTATGTAAGATACATCTTCATAAAATTCCACCTTGCCGGTCTCAATATTATACATAGCCCCAACAATACCGATCTCCCCATTGTCCAGCATTTCTTCGAGGATATAACTGCGCTCGATAATACTTTTAACACTGCGCTTCACATTCAGGGTGGCTACATTCTCCACAAATATTCCATTTTTTGAATTTCTTTTATCGGCAGCAATAGTTTCCGATTCCGAATAAACAGCAGGTTGCAGTTTGGATAGCAGCTCGGTCAGGTTGCCCATTTCTACATGATCGCAGGCACCCTTTATCGCACCACACTTAGTATGCCCTAAAACAACTATCAACTTTGATCCGGCTACTTTGCAGGCGAACTCCATGCTGCCGAGAATATCTGTATTTACAATATTGCCGGCAATCCGGATAGAAAAAACATCGCCCAGCCCCTGATCAAAAATCAACTCAGCAGAAGTTCGGCTGTCAATACAACTAAGAATGGTGGCAAAAGGCCACTGCCCTTCTCTGGTATCGTTTACCTGCTCCAGCAAATTTCTTTGGGCCTTTAAGTTATTAATAAACCGTTCGTTTCCTTCTTTTAATATTTCCATCGCCATTCTTGGCGTTAAACTGGCTTGCGTTTCTTTTGAATGTGCTCTCATATTATCTAATTAAATTTTTTATAATAATGTTTACTTATTTTGAAGATTGTACACTATGTGTGTTTTCAATTTTATAGGCTTCCTTAAATCCTATCAATTCAAGTTTTATATTTTTCAATGGCACTTTAATATCCCTGAATTCTTTAATTAATCCCAGAACATCATAATCAATATATCTTGTATTAGAGGCATCAATAACAACTGAAGAGTTTTCTGGCATATGGTCCAATGTTTGGCGGACAGCTGCTTTATTTAAAAAAGATACTTCTTCGGAAAGTTTAATATTGATGGTATCCCCTTCTTTATGTTTCTCTGAATGGAAAAAGTAAGAGTTTTTTAGATTTCCATGTAAAATAGCCCCTATTGCAGCAATGATACCGGCCAAAACACCAATAATAAGCCCTTTGCCACTCAATGCCGGTACTATTGCAACCAGATCAACAGCAATAATTACCAGCACTGTTACTATAAAGGGTATGAACTGGTATTTCCCGGCATCCCAGAAACCTTTGAAGACGGATGGCTTAGCCAACTTCCAGCCCGTTAAAATAAGAATAGCGGCCAATGCACCTTTAGGAATCATATTCAATATTCCGGGAATTAAAATAACGGTTACCAGTAAAAGGGAAGCATGAAATATGGCAGAAAGTTTAGTCTTAGCGCCTGCGTTTACATTAGCACTGCTCCGAACAATTACGCTGGTTATCGGCAAACCACCAATTAATCCAGAAAGAGTATTGCCTGCTCCCTGGGCAATTAATTCCCTGTTAGTGCTGGTTACCCTCCTTTCGGGGTCTAGGTTATCAATAGCTTCGATACTTAATAAGGTTTCTAAAGAAGCAATGATGGCAATGATAAAGCCATACATAATTACAGTGCCGTTTGTAAATCCTTTAATATCCGGAAGAGAAAAGAAACCAAAAAACTCCTGTGGATTTTTTGCAACGGGTAATTTTATTAAATGAGACTCTTCTATAATTTGCAATCCACTACCTGCTCCTATCCAGATTTGGTTCAAGACTATACCGAAAATTACCGCTACCAATGCACTGGGTACATAGGGCAGTTTTTTCTTCAAAGGAGATTTATCCCACAGCACCATAATTAATATGGAAAGCAATGAAATAATCACAACACCCACTTCTATTTTTTGCAGAGGTACCAGCAAATAATGCCAATCATCGCCTTCGAATGGAACCATATCTATCAAGTGACCTTTCTCATCTTTATCTCTACCGAATATGTGCGGAATTTGCTTGGCAATAATCAATATACCGATGCTGGTCAGTAACCCTTTAATTACACTGGTAGGAATATAATTAGCAATACCGCCCATTTTTAATACCCCTAATACAATTTGAATCAACCCGGCTAATACTACTGCACATAGAAAGAGGCCATAACTATCTAATCCTCCTAAAGCTATTATGGCACCTGATACCAATGTAGCCAACCCAGCAGCCGGACCACTTACACTTAATGGTGAATTACTTAACGAGCCTACCACAAGCCCGCCAACAATACCTGCAATCAGACCGCTGAAGGGTGTGGCTCCGCTGGCTACAGCAATAGCAATACACAGGGGTAAGGCAACCAGAAAAACTACCAGACCGGCTGGCAAATCGTATTTAAGATTTGCAAATAAACTTTTGCTTGGTTTCATATTTATAATGCAATTTTATCTTGCTTAAAAAAATAAACAAGTCATGATTAATCAATTTCTACTGATGACTAACAGAGGTTAAAAAATAAAAGCAGGAGCAACAGGCTATGCGATGTTGGGCGGAGGAACCAATAATTCGCCATGAAAGGCAACATAGGTGGCAGCATTCTCACATTTATGATACCGGGAAATTATAGAGAATAAATAATCTGACTTATGACTATCATGCAGGTATTCTTCAGAAAACGAACTGCTGCTGGTTGGTGCTTTTTCTTCTGTATTATTTCCAAAAGGATTTGAATTTTCATCGTCAGAGTCTGAAATTGGTATTGCAATGTCAGAAGAAGTAGCAACATGCTCGGCCAATGCCTGCTGACTGGCTTGTACAAAAGGTGCACTTACAGTTAGCCATAGCAACGCCAAAATCATTAACACAGCGGAGATAAGCTGAAATAAACTATATTTTTTTTTCTTACTCTTCATTAAAGTCTTGCAAAATAAGACTTTGCATTTTTTAATCCAAAACGCTTTTATATGAGTTGGGCTGCAAAAGTAACATGGAAAGCTGCTATTAGTTCAATGATTGTGTCATTTTTTCATTAAAACATTCTAATCTGGGTAAAGCGAACACTTGTTTGTATTTCACTACCTGTTTAACGCTATTTTTGAGTCCAAATCAAGGCTTTATGCTGAATTACGAATTACTACTGCAAGAAAACAAAACATGGGCTGCTGATATGTTGAAAGCAGACCCTGATTTTTTTAATAAACTCTCCGAACTCCAGACACCAGAATATTTATGGATTGGGTGTAGTGATAGTCGGGTGCCGGCCAACCAAATTACCGGCACTATGCCGGGAGAAATTTTTGTGCACCGTAATGTGGCCAACCTTGTTGTAAATACGGATGTGAATGTTTTAAGTGTATTAGACTTTGCAGTTAATCATTTGAAAGTAAAACATGTAATTGTATGTGGCCATTATGGTTGTGGCGGTATAAAAGCAGCCATCAGCAATAATGATTTTAAGCCAGTACTGAATATGTGGCTACGCAATATCAAAGATGTATATCGTATTCACCGTTCTGAACTTGATTTACTTCAGGATGATGATAAAAAAACTAATCGCCTTGTTGAATTAAACGTAATGGAACAGGTTTTTAATTTAGCTAAAACTTCCATTATACAACGAGCCTGGAAAAATGAACAGCGTCCCGATCTGCACGGATGGGTGTATGGCTTGAAAGATGGTTTAATAAAACCTGTTTATGAGATGAAAGCAGGAACACATATTGATGCCCTGTATGAATATGATAATCTCTAAAAAATCAGGTAAGTAAATAATGTTGTAAAAGAAATACGGCTGCACCAGTTAAGTAACCGATCAATGCCAACCAGCCAATTTTTTTCATGTACCAGAAGAATTCAATTTTTTCTAGCCCCATTGCTGCTACTCCCGCCGCAGAACCGATGATCAAACAACTTCCACCAGTGCCGGCGCAATAAGCTAAAAATTCCCAAAAGAAATGATCAGTTGGATATTGCTCTAAGCTATACATGCCTTGTGCAGCGGCAACCAACGGCACATTGTCAACAATAGCGGATAATAATCCAATCGACATAGTAATAACTTTTATGTTCCCAATTGAATTATCCATTTTAGTAGCAAGATCGGTAAGAATACCGGTGGCCTGCAGAGCTGAAATACTTATCAAAATACCCAGGAAAAATAAAATACTTGGTGTATCAATTTTGCGCAATGCATGATTAACAGAGTATAATCCTTTTTCGGCTTCGTCCTTTTTGCTATGTATCAATTCCGTTATCACCCACATTACCCCCAGGCCCAATAAAACACCCATATAGGGTGGCAAATGAGTGACCGTTTTAAATATGGGTACAAATAATAAACTGCCTATTCCTAACCAAAAAACGGTGTTCCTTTCCCGACCGTTACTGGTAAAATTTCTACTTTTCTCTACATCTTCCCTGCGAACTGCATTTCCTTTTACCTGCCGGCTGATAATAAAGGCAGGCACCAAAAAGCAAACCAGGCTAGGGATAATTGTTTGTATGATTATACTTCCAGCAGTGATTTGCCCTCCTATCCAAAGCATCGTAGTGGTAACGTCTCCAATAGGACTCCAGGCTCCACCAGCATTGGCAGCTATTATTACAAGACCAGCGAATAACAGCCTGTCTTTTTTTTCGGGTGCTATTATGCGCAACAACGATACCATTACAATTGTAGTAGTAAGATTATCTAATACAGCGGAAAGAAAAAAAGTAATAAAGCCAACGATCCAAACTAATTTTTTCTTGCTGGTAGTTTGAATACGGCTGGTGATGATCTCAAATCCATCATGTGCATCTACCAATTCTACAATGGTCATGGCTCCCATCAAAAAAAATAAAATGCCGGCAACTTCTCCCAGGTATTCTGTAAGCTGGTGAGATGGAGAATGATCGCCAGCACCCATCAATGCATAAACAGTCCAGCATAACACCCCGGTTATAAGTGCTGACGCAGCTTTGTTCACTCTTAATGGATGCTCTAAGGCAATAGCGAGATAACCAACAATAAATATTATAGAAATGATTGCTATCATAGTTCGCAAAAATAGCAAAATACTACTCCGCCCCCTCCTAATTGTATATTAGAATTATCTGCTTTTGATGTAGGTTTGTAGCATGTCAATTGAAGTAAAAAATCTGTTGAAAGAATACGGTGAACAAAAAGCAGTAAACAATATCTCTTTCACAGTAAATAAAGGAGAGATCGTTGGTTTTCTTGGACCGAATGGGGCCGGCAAGTCAACTACCATGAAAATCATTACAGGCTACCTGCAACAATCTGGTGGAGAAGCATGGGTTTGTGGTATCAACGTAGCAGCGCAACCACTAGAAACAAAAAAGAAGATTGGCTACCTGCCGGAATTAAATGCTTTGTATTATGATATGTATGTGAGAGAGTATTTAGGGTTTGTTGCAGAAGTTCACAAAGTCAAAAATCAAAAATCAAAAATCGAAGATGTAATTGCACTAACCGGATTAACTGTTGAAAGCAAAAAGAAAATAGGTCAGCTTTCAAAAGGGTATAAACAAAGAGTGGGATTAGCAGCCGCATTAATTCATGATCCCGAAGTATTGATTTTAGATGAGCCTACTTCCGGCCTGGACCCTAACCAGATTATTGAAATAAGAGATGTAATAAAAAAGCAGGGGCAAAATAAAACAGTGCTTTTCTCTTCGCATATTTTACAGGAAGTAGAAGCTATTTGCGACCGGGTAATTATTATTAACAAAGGAAGTATTGTAGCCGATGATTCATTAATTAATCTGCAAAAAGCTTCCACTGCTGATGTTATAAGTGTGAGTTTTAATGAAGCTGTAGATATACAATTGCTTCAAAGCTTACCGGCTTCAGGAGGTGTAACTAAAATGGACAGCAATAACTGGAAAATAACCACTAACAACCCGGAACAACTCCGAAAACAACTCTTAGAGCTGTCATTAGAAAAAAAATTAAATATTGTTTCGCTGCAAACCGGCAATCGAAGTTTAGAAGAAGTATTCAGAACATTGACCGGAGAAAAAAAATAAGCTCCACGTTTTATTATCGTATCAATGTAAATGTTCCTTTTTGCAAATGCGACTTATCGTCGCTTGTAATGTATTCCACTACCCATACAAATACGGCCGTTTCTAAATTCACCCCATTGTAAGTGCCATCCCAACCTTCGCTTTCTTTTGTGGTAGTAAAAACAATTTGGCCATTACGATTGTAAACTGCAAATCGCTTTAATGCTTTTACACCCGACAAATTGGGCCTTATTACATCATTCAACCCATCCCGGTTTGGCGTAAATGCAGTCGGCATCAATACACCGCAATCATTAATAACATAAAAATTCTTTTGCAAACTATCCCTGCATCCTTGCGGTGTTGTAACTATTAGCTTTGCAGTATTATCGCCTAAACGTGTAAGTACTTTTGTTGGGCTTCTATCGTTTGAAAGGGTTCCATCTCCAAAAACCCAGTTATAGCTTAATGTACCACTACCGGAATAGGTAGTGGTATTTAAAAAATCAACCGGAACATTCAAACATTGAGTGTGCCTGTTGATGCTAAAATTCAACTTTGGCATTACTGACAGTTCAATATTATAAGACCGGGTTGTATCAGTGCATCCGTTCTGTTTTATCTCTGCCCAGTAAATGCCAGCTTTTGCCGGGCTAAAACTTAATCCGGTAGCACCGGGAATCACCGTACTATTTAATCTCCATTGCACGGTGGAGGAAGCGTTCAATACAGTGAGCTGATTATTCAATATATCTTCCGGGCAATACTCCAGCTTTCCAACTATAGCACTGGAAGTATCAACAACTATTGGTGTTATGAGTACCGTGTCTTCTGAAAAACAGGTTGTACTCTTATCTATTGTTTTTACAATAAACTGCGTAGGTGCGGTTAAGTTGGCTTGTATAAATGGATTTGCTAGTGTAGGATTATTTAATGCACTTGCAGGAGTCCAGGTATATAGATAGTCATCAGATGTACTGGCCTTACCAAGTTGTGTTCTGTCTTTACTACAAACAATACGGTCTGCGCCAGCATCAGAAACAGGTTTAGGGGCTCCGGAAATTGTAGCATACAAAGTATCAGCACATCCAAAAGTTGGAAAAGGCGTTATAATAACAGGAATAACTGATCCAGATGGCGGTGTGGGGTCAAGTAACAAACTTTGTGAAGTGCCAATTACTTGAGAAAAAGTATTATCCGAATACCAACTGTAACTTTGAAATCCGTAAGGAGCATTTAAATTAACAAAGTTATCGCCTGCGCATTGATATGAACCAGCAATAGCACCATTGCAACTTGAACCAACATCTACATAAGCATATCCAAAATGGCCGTTGCGGGTACAATCGCTGGTTATAAATTCCAACCGAACTTCTCTTCCTGCATAAGCACCAAGATCAACAGTGATTGGGGTCCAGTCTTTATACACTACCTGGTCTAATGTAGGTGATGGTAAAAAACCCGGCAGGTTGGAAGATGCTGTAAAATCAAACGACACACAATTGATTTCCTGGTTCGTTAACACATCAAATATTTTTGCCCTAAACCGGGGCTGTTCTTCAGCAGCATGACCGGGATTTTGCAGCACAATAGCATAATGATAAATAAGTGAAAATTTAGTGGCGTTAGCAGGAATGAGGTAAGTAAACGATATCCCTTCCGATTCAGCACCGTTATTATCATTGCCTAATTGAATGCTATACCCGCTTCCATTAGGACAACTTTTAGGAAAAAGGCCATACCGGTCAAGCTCCTTATTACTGGCTGGTATAATTGTATGACGTCCCGGTATCTGCCCTGCCCCAAACCATTGTGTTCCATTAATTCCGCCTGTGGCAACACTTACAATACCGGACTTGCATTCCCATCCGTTAAAATCACCAAATTCAAAATCAATATTCGGGGGGCAGGTTACAGGTTGCGACCTCACTAATAAAAAGGAGGTGCATAGTAATAAAAACAAAGAAAATTTATAGAATACTCCTGTTCCCATATGCACTTATAAAGAAGCTAATATAATTAAAAGGTGCCTATGGTTTTTGCAAATTACATGTTCGGCTGATTTTAAGAATCTTAGCCCATTTATTACAACAATCCAATCCGGTATTCGCTTTGGACTGGTGAGTAAAACATTGTTTCTTTGCATTCCGATTGCTTGCCAGATTTTTCACCCCCTAAACTTTAAAATCAAAACATGAGTTACATTTCAGAAATCTTCGCCAGGCAAATTTTAGATTCCAGAGGAAACCCTACCGTAGAAGTAGATGTTATTACAGATGAAGGAGCACTAGGCCGTGCCGCTGTACCAAGTGGTGCCAGCACCGGCATACATGAAGCTGCCGAACTGAGAGATAATGACAAGAAAAAATACATGGGTAAAGGTGTGTTGAATGCAGTAAAAAATGTGAATGATAAAATTGCACCGATATTATTAGGTAATGATGTAGCTGATCAAACCGGTATTGATGAAATGATGATTGCCTTAGATGGTACTCCTAACAAATCAAAGTTAGGAGCCAATGCAATACTTGCAGTAAGCATGGCTATTGCAAAAGCAGCAGCAGAAGAAGCATCGCTACCACTTTATCGCTATGTAGGTGGCACCAATGCTAAAACATTGCCGATGCCCATGATGAATATTTTGAATGGTGGTGCACATGCAGATAATAAAATAGATTTCCAGGAATTTATGATCATGCCGGTTGGCGCACCTTCCTTTAGCGAAGGCTTGCGTTGGGGTGTTGAAATTTTTCATACACTAAAAACAGTATTGAAGAAAAAAGGCTTCAGCACCAATGTAGGAGATGAAGGTGGCTTTGCACCAAACATTCAAAGCAATGAAGAAGCAATTGATACGGTAATGGAAGCTATCCATGCATCTGGTTATAAAGCCGGGTCGCAAATTGTAGTTGCCATGGATGCTGCCAACAGCGAACTATGGAATGTCAAAAAGAAAAAATATGTATTTCATAAAAGCGATGGCAAAGAATTAAGCAGCGACCAGTTGGTTAAATTCTGGGAGAAATGGGTGAAGCAATACCCGATCGTTTCTATTGAAGATGGAATGGCAGAAGATGATTGGAATGGTTGGGCTGCATTAACACAAGCTGTTGGCGACAAATGTCAATTAGTAGGTGATGATCTTTTTGTAACCAACGTTACAAGATTGCAACAGGGAATTGATAAAAGCATTGCCAACGCATTACTCGTTAAAGTAAACCAAATAGGAACTATTACTGAAACAATCAATGCAGTTACGTTAGCACAACATAGCGGATACAATACCATCATGAGTCATCGCAGTGGAGAAACAGAAGACAATACGATTGCAGATTTAGCAGTAGCATTGAACTGCGGACAAATAAAAACTGGTTCTGCAAGCCGCAGCGACCGTATGGCGAAGTACAATCAATTGATAAGAATTGAAGAATTATTAGGCAGCTCGGCTGTATATCCAAAAGGAAAGATTAAATTTGGCAAGTAAAAGTTGACCGAATTCCGATGATCGTTGTTCGTCGTTTATGCCGGCCAACGGTCATCGGTTATCAAATATCCATTTATGAGATTACTAACCCATATCCCTGCATTTCTTAAAAACAAGTACTTTATTGCCTTTGCGGCTTTTTGCGTAGTCATTCTTTTCCTGGATAAAAACGATTTTTTAACGCAGCTGGAACGCCGTAAAGAATTAAGAAGTTTACAGCAAAGCAAAGTCCACTATACGTCAGAAATAGCTACCGAACGTAAAGAATTAGAGGCACTTAAGAACAATCCGGCCACATTGGAAAAATATGCCAGAGAAAAGTACTTCATGAAACGGGACAATGAAGAAATCTTCATCATACCGTAAAACTCCTATTACACTTACTGGGCAATAAAGAATTACCAGCAGGCACACAATAAGCCAAAGCAAGCCCCCGTTAATAGAACGGACGTTTTAAATTCCAGCTACACTCTGGACACACACACATTTATTGGACACACTAACCGGTTTGCTAAAATGACAAAAAATTTTACACCTGAGGATTTATTATTGTATTTGTACAAAGAAACCTCGCTGAAAAAATCAGCAGCAATTAAAGCCGCTTTGGAAAGTGATTGGACGCTTCGTGAAAAACTGGCTGTTCTCAAAGCTTCCATGCACAGGCTGGATAAGCTTACTGAGTCGCCCCGCACCGAAGTAGTATTGAATGTACTGAATCATGCCAAAGAACATTTGACAGAGGAAGTATAATTAACCAACTAGGCTCCTAAAAGATTACTAGCATTCTGAAATTCGGGATGCTTTTTTTATTTTGATACCAGCTGCATTGCTACTGGCATCGTCTGTTGCGTCGCACACTTGTACTGCGGGATTTCTACTCAGCATTTGCTAAATCTCAAAAAATATTTCGAAGTGGTTCTAATTCGATGCTTACTTACTAAAATTTATAAATAAATCAAGTTTCTTAAAACTGGTGTTAGCATTATAATCATCATTAAGTTTTACATATTGATTAATAAAAAAATAATAAGACACCGTATTTGCTTCTTCAGTTGTCAATAAATCTGATCTTAAAGTATATTCATCCTTGCTGGCGAAACAATACTTATCAACTAGACCTTTGATTTCACCATCTCGGTACAATCGAGATATTTTTGCGTTGAGCTGGAAAGAAGTTGAAAAAAACAATCTTGCTTCAAGTAATTTGGTGTCAATTTTTATTCTCTGGTTTAAAGCATCAAATAAAAAAAAATCAAATTCAGAATATTTCTCTTTGAAGACTAATCTATAAATATCATGAAGCCTTGCAAAATTTGATTGATGGACACTATCAGATTTACCAGATACATAAACTGACATGAAGCTAATAACAGGAGGAGGTATTTCTAAAAACGATAGCTGTGACAATTTCTTTATGACTGGCAAATCAAAATAGGTACTGCTTTTGGGTTTTGAACAACAACTTAAAAACAGTAAAAATATTATAACACGTCTCATTTTTTACTCCAAGCTTTTAAAAAAATAGTCTCTGGCTTTCCATCAATCTAATATATTAAAAGATTCATTAGGCTTAATAATCCACAACTCGTTTCAAAGATTAAACACTTTTTCTTCTTTCCACTTAGATTTGCACCCATGACCCGCAAAGAACGTTACCAATTTACCATTGATTATTTCGAAAGAAATATACCGGTGGCTGAAACCGAACTCACTTTCGATAATCCCTATGAGTTGTTGGTAGCTGTAATTCTTTCCGCACAATGCACCGATAAACGAGTGAACATGACCACCCCGGAAATTTTTAGAAAATATCCCACCGTGCAGGCACTCAGCAAAGCCAGCTTCGATGACCTGTTCCCCTTCATCAAAAGCATTTCTTATCCCAACAATAAAACCAAACATCTTATTGGTATGGCCAACAAGGTGATTGAACAGTTCAATGGCGAAATACCCATGACGGTGGATGAATTAATTGAACTTCCCGGCGTTGGAAGAAAAACAGCCAATGTAATTACTTCCGTCATTGACCAGCAACCCAACATGGCGGTTGATACACATGTGTTTCGGGTAAGCAAAAGAATTGGCCTCGTACCACAAACAGCCTCCACTCCACTGGCTGTAGAAAAAGAACTGATAAAAAACATTCCGCAATCATTGGTTCATAAAGCACATCATTGGCTAATACTCCATGGCCGTTATGTATGTATTGCCCGCAATCCAAAATGCAATGAATGCGGACTGCGGGAGGGATGCAGGTACTTTCAACAGAAAAAATCCCAGTATAATTCTCATTAAAATACTACGGCAAAACTTTTTCTCCGCAAGCGGTTATGAAAAATTTCTACTTATCCACAGAAATAAGGTTTTAGCATAATACTTGCAGCAGCTGGCAGATTATTTATTCTATGAACCGCCAACTTGTGAGAAAACCTTTACTGCTATTTTTTGTTGCAATGCTTTGCCTTGGCAATTCATTATCTGCACAAATACCTCCCCGTCATTGGGCAATGCATTATGGCGGCGGCAACGTAGATGTTCCTTTCGCTATAAAACTTACTACTGATGGCGGCACAATTGTAGTGGGCTATACTGATTCAAGAAATGGCGATGTAAGTGCACAACCCACCCGTGACTATTGGGATCTATGGGTACTGAAGCTGGATAAATGTGGTATCATTCAATGGGAAAGATCATTTGGCGGTACCGGCTATGAAAGTGCAAGAGACGTTGTGCAAACAAGTGATGGCGGTTATATGGTGCTTGGCGAAACCAACTCCACCGATGGTGGCGTAGTGGCGGGCTTCGGTGGCACAAAAGATATTTGGTTATTGAAATTAACGGCCGATGGCAACCTGCAATGGCAAAAAAGATTTGGCGGCTCAGGTCTGGATATTGGTAATCACATTACATTAACCGCCGATGGCAGTTTCTTAATCGCTGCTTCTTCATCATCTAATGATGGTGATATAAGAGGTAATCATAGCACCGGTACATATACGGATGGTGTGCTGCTAAAAATAAATGCCTCTGGTGTATTGCAATGGAGCAGATGTTATGGCGGTAGTAAAAATGAAGAGTTGTTCGACATTGAAATTATAGACGGCACCATC
Organism: Bacteroidia bacterium Ga0077558; assembly: GCA_001464625.1. Lineage (GTDB taxonomy): Bacteria > Bacteroidota > Bacteroidia > Chitinophagales > Chitinophagaceae > JJ008. The sequence continues at coordinate 38,729 of LNFJ01000065.1, forward strand.
TACGCTGCCGGCTTTACTAACTCTGTTGATGGTGACATACCGCCCAGCCAAAAAAATTATGACATGTGGTTACTGGCCATTGATGGCAATGGGAATAAAATATTCAGCAAAATATATGGTGGCTCGCAAAATGATGTTGCCTATACAATGACGAAAGGTGCAGATGCCTCATTAACCCTAGCAGGTTATACCACTTCAACCGATGGAGATGTAAGCGGTGCAAGAGGCAGCCAGGATTATTGGGTAATAAATGTTGACCTGCGTGGAAAATTGAATTGGCAAAAAGTATTGGGTGGTACCGATGCAGAATATGCAAAGACAATTATTACCGATAGTGATAGCAGCTATATAGTTGGGGGTGTAACCTATTCCAATAATGGAGATATTACAGGTTCGCTTGGTGATGGTGATTTTTGGACAGTGAAGTTGAGCCCCTCCGGCACTATAATATGGAAACAAAACTGGGGTGGTAGCGGCAATGACCATATGCGTTTTATGGTTAGAGATACCGAAAGAGATGAATACTATCTCGCTGGGGATTCAGAATCTGGTGATGGGGATTTTAATACTACACGGGGCGATGCAGACTTCGCTGTTATCAAATTAAAAATTCCACAGATCACAACGCAGGACTCTGTGGTGTGTAATGTAAATACATTCATTCCTTTCAGAGATACATTGCAAGATGCTTGTGGATATGATTCTGCAATAGTTGATTACCTACCCGTTCCTGTTAGTGGCCCGTTTGACAATGTAAGAAAAGCAGATACAATTTTTGTAGGGCAGAGTGTTGTGCTACATACAAGTGGCAACGGAAATATAATCTGGGATGACCACTACTCACTTAGTTGTAACAGTTGTATTAACCCTGTTGCATCACCACTGACCACTACTATTTATACGGCTACTAATTATTCTCCCGAAGGTTGCGAAGTTTCTGATCAGTTTAGAGTGGTTGTGTTAAATGATGCATTGGTAAATATTCCAACGGGCTTTACACCGAATGGAGATGGAAGAAATGATCATTTTGGCCCACTGGGTAAAGTACCTGATGGCTATCGCTTACAGATATTTAATAGAAATGGAGAAATGGTTTTTAGAAGTTCCATCATGAATCAACGTTGGGATGGATATTTCAAAGGAGTACTTCAGCCATCATCTGTTTTTATTTATGTGGTCGAGTATAAAGACATTGAAAATAAATTTCACCAGCAGAAGGGAACTTTTGTATTGATCAGATAATTATTTACCACGGAAAATTTTTTATTATGGACAGAAGAGATTTTTTTAAGCGAACCGGAAGAAGTATTAATGCTTCTAACAAAAAGAAAACAACAAGGCCTGTGTTTGCAGGACTTGCTCCGTATGCAGGTAGTTGGACCGTTAATGAAGTAACTCATCTGTTGAAACGTACAATGTTTGGTGCTAAAAAAGCAGACGTAGATCATTTTCTTTCCTCGTCTCCTGCTGATGCTGTAGATGAATTGCTGAATACTACTTCCATTCCAAGTCCGCCAGTTAGAGATTATGGATTATTAGAAGACGATGGCGAACTCTATGATGACCTGGGTGTAGCTATAGGGCAAACATGGGTAAACGATCCCAACACAGCCAGTGCAACAGAAGTAAGAGGGCAAATAAATGGCCGCCGGAACGATAGTTTAAAAAAATGGTGGGCAGGTCTTATCATCAACCAGCAAAGAAGTATCCAGGAAAAAATGGTGCTTTTCTGGCATCATCATTTTTCTATACAGCAATCAGAAATTGAAAATGCAGCGTTTTTATACAGGCATCATAATTTATTACGGACAAATGCATTGGGCAATTTTAAAACATTAGTAAGGGAAGTAACAATTGATCCTGCCATGCTTGTTCACCTGAATGGTTTTCTTAATTCAAGACAAGCTCCAGATGAAAACTATGCAAGAGAACTGCAGGAATTATTTGCAATCGGCAAAGGCAACGACTCTTTGTACACAGAAAATGATGTAATAGCTGCAGCCAGAGTTTTAACAGGCTGGCGTATCAATGAAAACCCCTTAGCTTCTTATCTTGATACTGGTGCTCATGATATTGGGGCAAAATCATTTTCGGCATTCTATAATAATACAACCATTAGCGGAAGTACCGACCCCAACCAGGAGCTAGATGCATTAATGGATATGCTGTTCAATACCACTGAAGCAGCAAGATTTATTTGCCGCAAACTATACAAGTGGTTTGTATATTATGAAATTGACGATGCTACAGAAACTGATGTCATTATTCCAATGGCAGAGGTACTGCGAACAAACAATTACGATGTTAAGCCTGCATTAGAAGTCTTATTCAAAAGCGAACATTTTTTTGATGTCATCAACCAGGCTTGCTATATCAAGAATCCGTATGATATTATTGTGGGTACACTTCGGGAGTTCAATGTAAATTTTCCGGCGTATACAAATTATACAACCGGTTATCCTTTGTTCTTCTCCATTTTTCGCAACGCAGCAGATATGCAGCAGGAATTATTTCAACCACCAGATGTTTCGGGATGGCCTTCTTATTACCAGGAACCGATGCATTATGAATTATGGGTAAACAGCAATTCATTACCCAAGAGAGCAGATTTTACAGATGCATTGGTAAATGATGCGGTAATTGATGTAAGAACATTTGCCGCTTCTTCCTCCAATCCTGCTAATCCAAATCAATTGATAGATGATGTAACAGCTCTATTGCTTCGATATCCTTTATCAGCTAATTCTAAAAATTATGTAAAAAGAAATTTTTTACTGAACAATACAACGGATGATACGGTATGGACCAATGCCTGGAACAGTAACAACAATACCGTTATTAATACTTCGCTCAATGAAATGTTTAAATTCCTGATGAACCTTCCTGAGTTTCATTTATGCTAAGTACTATAAAAACTATGTAAAACCAACAGTATGGACAGAAGAAAATTTTTACGCAATACAGTTCCGGTAGCAGTCACCATGCCTGCTTTATTAAATGGATTTTCATTTACTGCACAAGGTGCTGAAAGCAGCCTTGCCCGTTTGTTAGAAGAGACATTGACCGACACAGATCATGTATTTGTATTAGTACAGTTAGCCGGTGGAAATGACGGATTGAATATGGTAATACCAATAGACATCTACGGTAACTATTATAATGCAAGAACGAATGTCGCAATACCGCAAAGCCAGGTGTTGCGGTTAGATGGTTCAGACAAATCGGGTTTACATCCTGCGATGACAGCCATGCAGAATATGTTCAATGAAGGAAAGATGAGTATTGTGCAATCGGTAGGATATGAAAACCCAAGCTTCTCTCATTTCCGTGATACCGATGTATGGAATAGTGGTGATACCACTAGAAACCGTAGAGAAAGAGTGAAAACAGGATGGATGGGTCGCTATTTAGAAAGTGAATATCCGGGTTATCCTGATGCTTTTCCTAATCCGGAAATGCCCGATCCGCTGGCGATACAAATAAGTAATTTTCCAACATTGGCGGTGCAAGGTTCTATCTACTCGATGGGTTTATCTATTACTGATCCTGAAAAAATATATTCCTTTGTCAATCCTTTTTCTGATTATCCGTTAAGCTCTGCACCAGCCAATAAAGAATTAAAATTCTTACGGGTCATTTCAGAGAAAACAAAGATCTATTCAGACATCATAAGAGCTGCCTATCAAAACGCATCTACAATGGCTGCTTATCCAAGCAACAATGGATTAGCGGAGCAATTGAAAATTGTAGCCCGTTTAATAAAAGGCGGATTGAAAACAAGAGTGTATACCGTAACGATGGGCGGCTTTGACACACACAAAAGACAAGTAAATGCCAGCGATACAACTACCGGCTTTCATGCAAAACTGATGAAAGATCTTTCATCAGGCATCAGTGCTTTTCAGCAAGATTTGGAATTGATGGGATTAGATGACCGTGTAATGGGTATGACCTATTCTGAATTTGGCCGCCGTATCAAATCAAATGCTAGTTTGGGTACCGACCATGGTGCTGCGGCACCATTGATCATGTTTGGCAAACATGCCAAGAAGGGAATCTTAGGAACGAGTCCTGATATTCCTGCTGATATTCAAGTGGTAAACAATATTCCTTTCCAATATGATTTTCGCAGTGTGTATGCGTCAGTGTTAGAGCAATGGTTCTGTGTAAAACAACCCGCATTGCAATCAATTCTATTGCAAAACTACCAGTCGCTGCCACTTATAACGGGGCCTTGTGGTGTAGCAGATGATCCCGATACCAATAATAACAATGCAGATAAATTGATACTGAAAATGTGGCCCAATCCATACACAATCAACGCAACTATACAATTTTCTACAACGGGCGGCAATACCATGATACAACAATTGAACTCACTGGGGCAGGTTGTAAAAGTGTTGGCCAACGGCGAATATGCTGCTGGTACTTATAATATTGATATTTATAATGATGGGCTACCTGCAGGTGCTTATTTTATACGACTTCAAAATCAATCTCTTCAAAAAGTGCTCAGTGTACTGAAGGTTCAATAAACTACAAATCATTTTCAATCCTTACCTGAACCGGCTCTGCCGGTTTTTTAAATTGTGGAATACTTTACACTTTATTAAATTTGATAATTCAATACATTTATCTCTCTTTCGTAATCCAACCCGGCCGCTAAAACCACTATTCAATCGTAAGAATAAATTTGTTGGAGGATGAAAAAAAACCTTTTTGCATTATTGGTACTCAGCATTTTGCTATGCCATACTCTGGAAGCACAATACTATTATTACAACAATAAATATTACGAGAACGCCATAGTAGTTGAACTAGGCGGCTCCTTTGGAATAATGAACTCTCTTACTGACCTTGGTGGCAAAAAGGGAATCGGGAAAAACTTCATCAAAGACCTGAATTGGAAAACAGCAAAACCCAGCTATAGTATTTATGCAATTGGTATGTATCAAAATATGATTGGGGTTCGCTTAGAGGGTACGTTTGGTTCAGTAGTTGGTTATGATAGCATTTTAAAAGATGTAGCTTCTTCTACTTCCGGACGATATGAAAGAAATCTTAGTTTCAGAAGTAAGATCACCGATGTTCAATTGGCATTTGAAATACACCCCTTGTTTTTTAAAAACTATTCTGATGATGACCCACCTGTATTTTCTCCATATGGAGTAGCAGGGCTTGGTTATTACTCCTTCAACCCGGAAGCAAATTTAAGAGGGCAGTGGTATGCATTACAACCTTTACGTACAGAAGGCCAGGGTTTCAGAGAGTATCGTGAAAGAGAACCGTATAAGCTTAACCAAATCAATGTAGCCTTGGGATTGGGAATTAAGTATGAGGTAAATTCAATGATTAATGCCCGGTTTGAAGCGGTTCACCGGGTTTTATTTACCGACTACCTGGATGATGTGAGTACGACCTATATTGATCCGGCTTTATTCTATAACTACCTTCCGGCAAACAGGGCAGCCATTGCACAACAACTATATAGCAGAAGAGGAGAATTAAATCCCAGCGATGTTCCTCCGTCTTCCGGCGATCAACGGGGCGACCCAAAGGATAATGATGCATTTTTTTCTATTCAACTTAAAGTTGGGATAGTAATAGGCCGCCAAAGAAGATAAAGGAGTAATCGGGGATTTTTTTAAGAGATCATGTATTTGCTATTGTAAAACGCATTTTTATCAGCAGGTAAAACAGGTTATTCTTATAGTTGCATCATACAAAGCTTATCAGTAGTTTTGTATATACCTCATCTAATGAAAGTCCGGCCTGTTGAAATTCCAGCAAAACTAATTTTATTATGCAAGACGGAGTTTTACATAAGGCCAATTTAACTGTTCATAGTTCTCTTTCTTTTCGTCCATTAGCTGATGCACTTAAAAAGAATATAGCTGAGGGAAACCCTGGCATGCAAAAACTATATGGACAAGTTGTTCGGGAGCTGGAACAACATCCGGAATTGATGCGTACGATTACTGACCTCTCTGTATTAACGCCACATGCAGAGTTGATACAAGAGTTACTTTCAGCAGTTTTTCCACCCACTACGGCCAATTATATGTACGGGGTTGCATATCCCTTTAGCCTGCTGGCGGTTTATGCATCACCGCTTTTCAAAATTCATTTAATAAAACCCGATAGTAACGAGATACAGTTTCCGGAAAATCAAACTGGCGATAGTCTGGCTAAGCAACGACTAAACTTTGCATACGGCCTGATTTTAAAAAAATATCTTGGTGCCAATAACCCGGAATCTTCCCGGTTAATTTATTCCCGGCAGGATGAGCAAACCGGATTAACCCGCTATATGGAAATGCGATTAGATGGCCGGTTTATAGATGTTCATCCTAAAGGTGAAATGCCGGTACTTCCAAAAAGCCTATTAGATGCTCAAACTAACCGCTTACTCACTATTGAAGAACTAACCGAGCAAATACCAATTGACAAATTTGTATTTGAAGGCATTACGGTAATGCGGGTAAATGATGTTACCGAACAAGAGGTAATATCAAGAATGAAAGATCGCTTATTGGATAATAATGTTTTTTCAGATGCTGCTATTTACCGGGAGCTGGAAAAATATATTCAAAGCCTTATTGGCTTAAAAGATCTGAGCATTGGAATAACTCCTTTTTTCAAAATAAATGGCCACTACATTTACTCGGATCTACACAATACCAATAGCTTGTTGTTTGGACATTTTCAGTCTTCTTCCGAAAAAGACGAGATCAGCGATTATTGTAAATTATTATTCCGGGAAAACAGTGAACCTCTTTTATTTGAAACATTGAATGAGGAAATAATTAATGAGGTACAATGCCTCCCTTATTATTATAAAGACGGAGGAAGAAGTCTTATCATCTGTCCATTAAAGTTAGATAATAGCCTTATTGGTATGCTTGAAATTATATCCACTGTTCCTAACCAGCTAAAACCCGGACATGTACGTAAAATTGAAGCAGCTATACCTTTATTCAGTCTTGGATTAGAAAAAAGTCTTGAATTGCTGAATAACCAGGTAGATAAATTAATAAAACGAAAATTCACTGCTGTACAACCTGCGGTTGAATGGAAGTTTACGGAAGCTGCATTAAACTTCATTGTTAACCATCAACAAAAAGATGATTTAAAAATTGAACGTATTGCATTTAATGATGTGTACCCACTTTATGGTGCTATTGATATAAGAAACTCATCTACCGAAAGGGCCCGTGCCATACAATTGGATATGATTGAGCAATTGCAATTAGCCAGGCAAGTGGTAGAAAATGCAAAACCTGTATTACCGCAAGATTTACTGCAGGAAATTGAATTCAAAATCGGAAAACATCTTAATGCAGCAAAAGATGTGCTGAAAGCAGAAGAAGAACTAAGCATCCAGGAGTTTATGCAAAGCCAGATTGTTTCTGTTTTCAATCACCTGCTCCATACAGAACCTTCTGTAAAAAATGAAATAGAGAACTATTTTTCATCAATAGACCCGCAGTTGGGCATGGTCTACAATCATCGTAAAGAATACGAAGAGAGTATTTCACGGATTAATGATAACCTGGCCCGGTTTATTGATAAAGAACAAGCGGCTGCACAAAAAGTATATCCGCATTATTTTGAACGATATGTTACAGATGGGCTGGAGTTTAATATTCATATGGGGCAATCCATTACGCCACGAAAGAGGTTTGATGAAATTTATCTGCGAAATATGAAGATGTGGCAACTAACGGTAATTGCAAAAGCAGCCAAGATGACGAATCAATTAGAAAAAGAACTCAGCCACCCCTTACGTACCACACAACTAATTCTTTCGCACAGTCAGCCTCTTTCAATTAGTTTTCGGACAGAAGAAAGAAAATTTGATGTGGATGGTGCCTATAATACCCGCTACGAAATTGTAAAAAAGAGAATAGATAAAGTAAAAATTAAGGAAACCAACGAACGCCTTACACAACCCGGTAAAATTGCCATCGTATACTCGCAGGCTAAAGATGCGACTGAATATATGGAGTACATCGAATACCTGCAACATAAAAACTTGATAAAGCCCGGTATAGAAAAACATGACCTGGAAGAGTTGCAAGGGGTAATAGGATTAAAGGCCTTGAGAGTTGATATAAACTTTGATAGTGATGTTAAGGCTGAAACCAAGACTGAAATGCTTAGCACCACATCTCATTAATATATAAATTGGGTTTATAATAGTAATGTATAAAGAAGAGGCCGTCTCGTTTTAAACGAGACGGCCTCTTCTTTATTGTAAGATCATTAGAATTAAAACTTCCAGCCCAATCCCACCAATGGTATTTTATCTTCATCAGACATGGCATAAGTGAATGTAATTAGTATGCGGCGTAGCGGCGAGAACCAGATACCAGCCCCATAACCAGTCCGCATTCCTTTATCAATGTCATTATCCAAATATACCCTGCCGGCATCAACAAATGCATGAATACCAAAAGCAGCCGGGAAAAGATATGTTCTGAAATTGGCTAAACGTAAACGAAGTTCTGCCTGGTTATAAATTTTAGATTTTCCGGCAAATCGTTCTCTACGGAAACCACGCAGATTATCATCACTACCAAGGTATTGTGCCTGGTAAAACTCAAATGCTTTGCCCATGGTTATACCCCCACCAAAACGGTTGGCAAAAGTCAACCTGTCGCTTATAAGGTTTAGGTAAAAAGTAAAATCAGAGTTTATCTGTGTTACTTTGTCATAGCTCATGGTGGTAATACCAGATAGATGCTTAACAGCAGTTACCCAGTTGATACCGGTACTTGGCAAAACAGGATGATTCCTTGTATCAATATTTAAAGAAACCCTTGCTCCAAAATAAGATTGTCTTGCAAATGCAGTTGACTTTACAATACCAGACGAGTTGTTAAGAAAAATGTTTCTTACTTGATTCAGCTTGTCGGTTGAATCCATAGAATAAATCTGAAAAGTGGGTCCAAAGGAAAACATTACCTTATTTGAAAAGCGATGGCGTAATTGTAAAGCAACTTCTCCTACATCATACCTTGCCCTGTAATAGCGAAATCTACCTGTTTTCGATTTGTCATAAACGGAGTTTACGCCATATCCAAAAAAGTTGCTGGTATTATTTGGGCCTTTATATTCAATATCACCTACTATATCTGTTTTATCGCCAATTACAGACATAAACTCATTATGGTACTGAAAGTTGACAGCTTTGGTCGAAAATGCAAACGACGCTTTTGCCTGGTGTAAAGATTTGTATGGATTTTTCCTAAATCCATGACGGATATGTTTAAACGTTGGGCCCAAAAACAATCCATCATCAGGATTGAAACCCAATGTTAAAAAAACTGACTGATACGGGTATTTATAATAAAGTCTATCAAAAGAGTTAACTGCGGAATCGTTACTCATTTTATTTTTAAACCTTCCTTTAATAGTATTTGCTCCATCTACTTTATCGTATACTAATACTTCCGGCCGGGAGTTGCTTGCATTTTCAAATGCATCTGCCCCACCTCCGCCAATCATTCTTACTTTGATTCTATCATTCGTACCATTCAATACGAATTTGTCTTCTCCGTCCATACCATATAATCGCAATTCTTTTGTTACTAAAGGATCAAACTTTCTTTCATACATTTTACTTGATTGCTGACCATCTTTGTCAATTTTATAAACTTCTATTAATACAGAAGCATCATCGTTACGGGTAACATTAAATAATTCCTTTTTATCACTTCCCGTTACACTTACGATCTCGGAAATAAACCGATAATACTGCATTACTTCAGCTACAAGAAAATTGCGTCTTTCTTTTAATGTTTGGATGATCTGGCCATTAGAGGGCATGGCTCTTATTTCTGCAGGCTGCATTGCCAAAGCTCTTTCAATAACAGCATCTGTCATTTGCGAAACAAATTTTTCTGCTGCTTGTTTCCAATCTTGTTCAGTTAACTGGTTTAGAAAAAAACGATCCAGATTACGGGCTGCAAAGTTGAACCGGTTGATATTATTTGCCTGCACTTTAAAACCTTCCAACTGTGGTACTAATGAGCGGCCTTTAACTAAGCCGGGCAATACACCCTGGTTAATATAAAAAGCCTGGTCACGGTCTTTCGGAACTGGAAAATAGGTTTTGCCTTTGTCTTTATCAATTGCACCCCAATTCCATTGGCCTTCATGCCGGTCAAGGTCCATTACAAACATATCCAATATCCTTGCTGTTAATAATGCCTTTTGATCTACAGTATTATCATTATCATCCTCCAGTTTTTCCACTACTTCTTCTGTATCAAAAGGTTTTTTAACACTCTCAGGTACTCTTTCTTCCAGTGTTGCTAATGTATTAGCAAAATCAGCCTTATGTTCTCCTAATCTGGGATCATCAGGTACGTAAACAAGTTTTACTTTACTGTAAGGAACTCCGGCAGCCTCCGCTAATACTTGTACAGAGAGGGAGGCATAAGGATATGAAGCAGAAACCCCATCCGATACTAAATCAGCAGCAGCTTCACTTTGCAAGTCACCCGGCAATGTTTTATCAGTAATAAATTTCTGAATAGAACGGAGGATATAATCTCGGCCATCCGCTCCTTCTAATCGCAGCGATTTTGTTTGTTTACCACCACCCCGTTTTATAGGTGTTAGCCCTCCTTTTTCGGTGGCTAGATTGATAGGCGGTGCTTTCACAGGTGTGTTCCATTCGGCCCGGTAGTTTTTCCCCATCCAAAAATACCGGCCACCGCTGGTACTAAATTTAGAGCCGGGAGCAGCTACTGAGTCCCGGGACTGTGCCTGTACCTTCGGCATGGTAAAAAATAAGCTTACAAGTAATAAGCTAAGCAGTTTAAATTTCATGGTTGCAGTTTTTGTTCTCTTAATTGAGATAGTTAAGGTTTTACGAGATCGCAAAAGATACGATTTTTTGAAAAATCTCATAAAAATATATAATATATCATTGGTATGCAGATATTTCTAGTACTTAAAACTAAGTAGTGCCAAATGTATTTTTTCCTAAATACTCTACGTAATAGAAGAACTTTTCAGTAATTTGAAAACTTTATGTGGCACAAAGTTTTCAAGGCTTAACACGCAGATTACAAAGAATGTAATAATATAAAACAATTAAACGCTGTATACGTTTTTATAGGTGTGATGATAAAAAGTAATGTTTTTCTTCTTGGTTTTTTTCTTCTATTAACCCTTTCTGTAAAAGGACAAGAAGATACTATTATTCACCGTATAATTCTTATTGGCGATGCAGGAGAACTTACCTTAGGTAAGCATCCGGTAGTAGATGCCGTGAGAGACAATATTAAACTCGACCAGAAAACCACTATTATATATCTTGGAGATAATCTTTATAAAGTAGGTCTTCCCAATGATCAAAGTGCTAATTATATCACTTCACGGGCCATCCTTGACTCACAACTTTCTATAGCCCGCAATACGCCGGCAAAAGTTTACATGATACCCGGCAATCATGATTGGGAAAGTGGTGGCAGGGGAGGTTTGGATGCCATCATCCGCCAACAATTATATGTGGATTTTTTGCGCATTCCCAATGTAAAATATTACCCGGAAGATGGTTGTCCCGGACCAATAGAAGTAAGTCTTGGTAATGATATTACCATGATAATCTTTGATAGTCAGTGGTGGCTGCATCCTCACGACAAACCTGGAATAGAATCAGATTGCCCCTATAAAACTAAAGAGGAATTAGCTACCCAAATTGGGGATATCGCTGCCCGCAATTCCAAAAAATTAATAATTCTCGCTTCACATCATCCTTTTAAAACAAACGGTACACATGGAAATGCGTATACGTTGAAACAACATATTTTCCCCTTTACCGACATTAAAAAAAACTTGTATATCCCATTGCCGGTTATAGGTTCAATCTACCCACTGGCAAGAGGTGTATTTGGTTCGCCGCAGGATTTGAAGCA
>LNFJ01000066.1 GCA_001464625.1 Bacteroidia bacterium Ga0077558
CGGCGGGGTGTAAGTTTGGATAGTAAATTAAAACTGTCGCTTCGATTGAATCTTGCCATCAGGCGGTAAAGTTAGCCTAATTTGAAAATAAGCGACAAGGCAGAGAGGTTACATCTTTTTTAAAAGATATAACCTCTTTGGGAAAACTATCTGGAGATGCTCAGTAGAATTACTGAACGATGAAGAGTGCGACGCAACGAAGATGATAGTAGTACTACAGCTGACAAAGAAATAGGAGTACCGTTCTGTTTTTGTATTTGCGATAAGTTGTTATCTTGATAGCAGATAATCATGAATTCGGCTACTTTATCATACCGTATTTATCCACTTGGAGATGCTGCGATTACCATTGAATTTGGAACGGCAATTAATGCAGCGATAAATAAGGAAGTGGTAACAAGGTTTCAACAATTGCTGCAAAACCCTTTTCAGGGAATGATAGAAATAATTCCTGCATACAGCACCCTTACGATTTGCTACGACATAGTCAAGGTGAGAAAGAAATATCCCGTTGGTACATCTGCATTTGAAATTGTAAAAAATATAGTGGAAGAAAAATTACAGCAACCTGTTCCACATTTTAAAGCAGTTGAACGACTTATAAAAATTCCTGTTTGTTATGATGATGAATTTGCAGCGGATTTGCAGAACCTATCTGTGGCAAAAAATATTTCTAAAGAGGCGATAGTTAAAATTCATACTTCCAAAAATTATAAAGTATATATGCTCGGGTTTTTGCCGGGCTTTGCCTACATGGGCGAAGTAGATGAACAAATTACAATGCCACGAAAAATACAACCGGCGCCGATTTCAGCAGGAAGTGTGGGAATTGCAGGAGTGCAAACAGGCATTTATCCTTTTGCATCGCCAGGTGGTTGGCAAATTATTGGTCGAACACCATTGAAGTTGTTTAATGCTGATAGAGAAGAACCTGCACAATTAAGGGCAGGTGACTATGTTCAATTTTATTCAATAAGCAAAGAAGATTATACTAAACAAGAAAACGATTCTCTTTTTTGATATAGCAAGGAATGAATGTACGAATCATAAAAGCCGGCGTGTTGGATACATTACAAGATCTTGGCCGATACGGCTGGCAACATCTTGGAATAAATCCTGGTGGTGCAATGGATAAATGGTCGGCACAAGTTGCGAATATATTGGTTGGCAATAATAGAAACGATGCCGTAATAGAATTACATTTTCCCGCTGCAGAATTATTTTTTGAAGAACCTGCATTGATCGCAATCACAGGTGCCAATTTTTCTGCACATATCAATGCCGAAGAAATTCCACATGGGCAACCCGTATTGATAAACAAATACAGCATACTCCAATTTTACGGATTGAAAAAAGGAGCAAGAGCTTATTTAGCTGTGCATGGTGGGTTTGATATGCCAAAATGGTTGAACAGTTATAGTACACAATTAAAAGCAAGAGCCGGCGGATATAAAGGAAGGGCTTTGCAGAAAGAAGATGAAATACCAATTCAATCAATTCTTTCATCACTGAGTTTATTGCTTGGGAAAACAGAATTTTTAATACTTCCCTGGAAAGCAGGTGCAACAATGGAAACAACCAAGGAAGAAACTATTTTATTGCTGGAAGCTGATGAGTGGAACAGGTTGACGGATGATTCCAAACAAATAATAATGACGTATCCTTTTATGGTTACTCCGCAGTCTGACCGGATGGGTTATAGATTAAAAGGAGAATCTTTAACCACGACGAATAACGAAGAGCTGTTATCATCGGCGGTAAGTTTTGGAACCATTCAATTATTACCCGATGGGCAATTGATAGTGCTTATGGCCGATCATCAAACCACAGGCGGTTATCCGAGAATAGCACATGTAATTTCAGCGCATCAATCAAGGTTGGCGCAAATAAAAGCTGGTGAAAAGATCCGGTTTAGCTTCACCAATCAACAAAAGGCGGAAGAATTATTGCTGCAACAGCAACAACATTTGCAGCAATTGCAAAATGCCTGTACTTTCAGGTTACAAGAATTTTTAAATAAAAAGATTTGAACATTAATTGTGATATGGGTGAAGGCATCGGCAATGATGAACTCATTATGCCCTTTATCAACTCTGCTAATATTGCCTGCGGTTATCATGCCGGCGATGTAACTACGATGCAGGAAACAATTGCACTATGTTTAAAGTATGGAGTAGCAATTGGGGCACATCCTTCTTTTTATGACCGGGATAATTTTGGACGACAAGAAATGAATTTACCGGTTGATGAATTGTATGATTTGGTTACACAACAGCTTATTATTTTTTCAGAAGTAGCGTCTTCGTTCGATTTAAAAATGAACCATGTAAAACCACATGGCGCATTGTATAACATTGCTGCAAAAGATGCATTAATAGCAAATGTTATTGCCAAAGCTGTACGAGATTTTGACAGCAGTCTCATTTTAGTTGGTTTAAGCGGCAGCCATGCTATTGAGCAGGCAAAAGCAATTGGATTAAAAACAGCCAGTGAGGTTTTTGCTGATCGTAGTTACCAGGATGATGGCTCATTAACTCCCCGTTCTCAACTTGGTGCTATAATTGAAAATATAGAAGATGCAATACGACAGGTAATACAAATGATAAATGAGGGAAATGTAACAACCGTATCAGGAAAAGTAATTCCAATTACTGCAGAAACTATTTGCATACATGGAGATGGTAAACATGCGGTGGAATTTGCAAAAGCAATATCTAAAGCGGTAAATCGGTAATGAAAAAAAATTCTGCAATACTTGGTGCTGCATTCCTGATGGCTACTTCGGCAATTGGTCCCGGCTTTCTTACACAAACATCTTTATTTACAGAGCAACTGCTTACCAGTTTTGGTTTTGTAATTCTTATTTCTATTTTATTAGACATCGGCGCACAGTTAAATATCTGGCGCATTGTAACGATGAGTGAGAGCAGGGCACAGGATATTGCAAATAAAGTATTTCCGGGACTTGGTTATTTTCTGGCGGCACTAATTGTATTTGGTGGGCTGGTTTTTAATATCGGCAATATTGCAGGAGCAGGATTAGGACTAAATGTATTAACCGGAATAGATGCAAAAATTGGAGCTGTAATAAGTTGTTTTATTGCACTTGGAATATTTTGGTATAAAGAAGCCGGTAAACTGATTGATAGTTTTGTAAAGATCCTTGGGTTAATAATGATTGTTATTACAGTATATATCGCTTTTTCTTCCAATCCACCAATTGGCGAAGCATTATACAGAACAATATGGCCGGAGAAAATTGATATGATGAAGATTGTGACATTGGTGGGCGGTACTGTTGGTGGATATATTTCTTTTGCCGGGGCACACCGGTTGTTAGATGCAGGAATTAAAGGACCCGGTTATTTGCCACAGGTATCAAGAAGTGCGGTAAGTGGTATTCTCATTACTTCAATAATGCGTTTTATGTTATTCTTTGCCGCATTGGGTATTGTTTCGCAGGGAATAAAATTGGCCGCATCAAATCCGGCAGCATCAATTTTTCAATCTGCAGCTGGAGACCTTGGCTATAAATTTTTTGGAGTAGTGTTATGGAGTGCCGCTATTACATCCGTAGTGGGTGCATCGTTTACATCGGTTTCTTTCTGGAAAACATTAGTTCCGGTAGTAAGAAACAATGAAAAAAAGGTGATCAGTTGTTTTATCATTCTATCAACTATCATCTTTGTTGCAATAGGTAATCCAATAAAACTATTAGTACTGGCGGGAATGATAAACGGTCTAATTCTTCCAATTGCACTAGCGGTAATTTTATTGGCCGCCAATAGGTCCGATATCATCAAAAAATATAAACATCCCTTGCTCTTACAAATAATTGGCTGGCTGGTGGTAGCTGTTATGACTTATATGGGAGTTATAACAATTCAGCAAAGTATCGGAAAGTTGTAAAGGCCATTTGTTGAGTGTATTTTAATCTGTGTTAATCCGTGGCTAAGTAAATACAAAAAAGCCCAACCATAGGGTAAGTTGAGCTTTTTGTTTTTCATCCATCCTTGTTAGTGTGTCCAATCAGCCGTTTAATATTTTAGATCCATTCAAATATGCTTTTCCTGGATGATATATGAACAGGCAGGTGCCATTCTTTATAGTTGTAATAATTTCTGCAGATTCTTTTTGTGGTACAGCGGGACAGCCATAGCTGCGACCCATAAATACACCAGCTTTTGCTCTTGCCGGATCAACATATGCGGCACCGTGTATCACAATCGTTCTTGCTAATGCTTTATCATTATAGCCTTTATCTACACCATTGATGCGTAGGGATAATCCATGTGCCCCGATGTAGGTATTGGCAGTTACATAAAAACCCAGACTGCTTTGTAATGATTCAGGAGTATTTGAAAATTTGGTAGCATATTCATTACCAGAATTCTTTCCGTGAGCTACATATGTATTGGTGATCAGTTTTTGATTTTCAACGTCCACTATATATAATCTTTTTTGCGAAGAAGGCTGACTGAAATCGCAGATCGTAAGATATTCACTACGACTGATCTGTTTATTTTCTAATAATTTCTGATAGCCCTTCCATGCAAATTGAAAAGCCTCATCAGACAAACCATATTGCTGTAGGTTTGCAGTAGCATAAATAGTAGTAGCTGCATTGGTAGTATGAATTGGTGGAGGTTCTGCAACAATTGAATGAGAAACTGTAGCCACAGCTGACTCGCTGCTTACAGTTGAATGCGTTGGAATAATGGTAAACGAGGTACACATTACTCCCACTAGTGTGGGAATTAATAGGTTTTTCACTTAGGGTACGATTATCCGCCGGGTTTCCTTTTTTTAAAAGTTTTACACGGCGTGGATTTAAAACGATAGTGAGTGCAAAATATTATGCAATTGTTAAAAATGCAAGCAATAAATGTTTGTTTATTAATAGTTTGCGAAGAAGTACGTAGCAGCTCAATATATTCATAAGTGAATTTACGAGTTACATTAACTATACAAATACAAGAAATCAAGGTTTAAAAAAATCAATTCTCCATTATTTTACTTGCAGCTCGTTGCCTAACAATAAACTCACTGGAATAAATTTTTAGCAAGAGCATAAATAAAGAAATAAGCAGCGGACCGAATATCAAACCAATAAAACCAAATAGACTTAAGCCAATAATAACGCCGAATACAGTTGTTAACGGATGCACATTGCCTAATCTTTTTAATAATGTAAACCGCAATACATTATCGATAGTGCCAATTATTGCAAAACCAAATAGCAGCATTGCTACTCCCTGCCCGGTTTGTCCATTGGCAAAAAATATAATAGCTAAAGGCACATAGGCCAATGCAGCACCTACTACGGGAAGCATGGCCGCAATACAGGTTACGCCAAACCAAAAGAAAGGTTCATTAACGCCTATAATTAAATAACCAAGTAATCCAATTAAGCCCTGTGCAAAAGCTATTAGTGGAATACCGATGGCATTTGATTTAACCATCAGATGCACTTCATTGCTAAGCCGGTCTACATTTTCATCTTTTAATGGAATGTATTCAAATAGAGTATTTTCCATACTCCTACTATTTACCAGCATGAAATACAGAATAAAGTACATGAAGAAAATAGTGGTAAGAGTGCTAAAAGTAGCTCCGAGTATTTTAGGCAGACTTTGTGCAATTGAGTTCCCGAGTTTATTAATATTCGCTTCGCTGGCAAGGGTTATATTGAATTGCAGTTCAATATCGGCCACTACTTTTTTCAATGCTGTAGTAAGTTCCGCTGAATGTTGAATAGCATAACTCACTTTAGAAGAAAGCATATTAATAAGCAGGCCTACCGGCAGCAGTATTACAATAAAAGAAAATAGCATGAGTAATAATGCCGTCCCGCCCTTTCGCCATTTCTTTTTTTCGGTGAGATACAGCATCCATTTGTGTAATAGCACATATAATGTGATAGCACCTAACAGCGCAGGAAAAAATACATAAAGCTCTGTGAACAACAATATGCCCAGTAATAAAATAAGGATGATAAAGAAAAACTGGCGAAGCTGGTTTTGGTTTATTACACTGTTGTTCATTGGTAAATAGTATTATACTAAATTAGGGAAAAGCAGAATACTAAGAAAGGCGATCGCCTGGAACACTGCGGAAAAGTAAATGTTTGAATACTGTTTCCCTATAATAATAAAAGCTATTTATTAGAATAAAGACAACTGCTGTTCATGCTTTCGTAAAGTCTTTTTCTTTTGATGGGTACTAGCAGTTTCATTTCCTGCAATAGTAAAAATTGGACCTGCTTCGTACCGGGAAGCAACCACCACTTTGGTATTACCCGCATGTGGTGCAAATAATTGTTCTACCAGTTCAGGTTTGTTATTATTCTTTGATAAATGCGAAAGAATAAGCAGTTGCAAATTGGGAGATTTATACTGCTGAAATAACTCCAATGCCTGTTTATTCGATAAGTGTCCCCGGTCGCTGCTAATGCGTTGTTGCAAGTGGTAAGGATAATTACCATTCGACAGCATTGTGTCGCAATAATTGGATTCTAAAAAAACAGCATGACAACGGCTGAAAAATTTCAGTACTTGTTTGCAGGCATACCCGATATCAGTGATGATGCCAACATTTGTACCACTACCGGTTATCATAAAACTATGTGGGTCGGCGGCATCATGACTTTTTTGAAAAGCTTGTATAGATAATCCGCCAATTGTAACCGGCTTTGAATGATTAAAAGAATGAACCAACTGCTGCTCTATCGGAATCCTGGTATTGCGTAGTGTACCATCAGTAATATAAACCGGTAAGCGATATTTTTTGGAAAGCCCGGCCAACCCGGTAATATGATCGCCATGCTCATGTGAAATAAAGATGGCTCTTACTTTTTCCATGGAAAGGTCCAGTAGTTTCATTCGCCGTTCCGTTTCCCGGCAACTTAATCCTGTATCAACCAATACAGCTTCATTTCGGTTTCCTATATAATAACAATTAGCATTGCTGCCAGAATTAAGAGATGTGAGATAGAGCGACATGCTGTAAAAATAAGCCGATAGCAACGCCTAAAAAATTTTACCTCTATCCCGCTGGGTTTTCAATTCATATTATACTTATATTTAGAACAGCTACCCGAAGGAAACTCCAAAACCAAATACATGAGTCTTACCTACTTCAACGCTTCGGGCAGTTCACCTTTGCAGGTAGTTCCTCCCGGCATTTCCGATGATAGAATATTTTCACTTGATGTATTACGGGGCCTTGCCTTGCTCGGAATCCTCGTCATCAGTATTGGTGAGTTTGGGGGCTTTATTACCAATCAACAAATATTTTACAGAACCGGCACACACGGCGGTAACTATAAATTATTAACAGCAGTCTCTATTTTGTTTGAAGGAAAAATGAGAGCCTTGTTTGCATTGGTATTTGGAGCCGGTATTATTTTATTTCTGCAAAAAAAGGAGCATCCTGTTGATATAAGCAATGCCGATGCATATATCCGACGCCAGATGTGGCTAATGTTCTTTGGAATTTTTAATGCATTTGTATTGCTGTGGCCGGGTGATATCTTATTTCAATATGGCGTGGTAGGTATTTTATTGTTTGCATTTTATGGAATGAAAACAAGAGGTCTTTTTATTTGTGCTATTATTTGTATGCTTATTTATTGTGGCAAACAGTATTGGAATTTTACTGATGATAAAAAGACCTATAAAAAATATGTGGCGGTAACGGTGGTGGAGAAAAAGTTCAAAGCCGATAGCCTGAGCCGTGCAAAGAAGGACAGTATTGATAAGACAAAAGATTCTGTCCTTTTTAAGGACACTTTACTTAAAAACAAACTCAATGATTCTATTGCCCGTAAAAATGACACATTAACTAAAAAACAGGCAGAGGAAAAAGGTGCCTGGGAAGGATTATCAAAAGAAATGAAATATGATTCTACTAAAACGGAATCAGAAAATAAATCCATGCGGGCATCATACCTAAAAGTGTGGACGCATTTGATGGGACGGTCGCAGTACAAAGAATCATTTTGGTTGTACCGCATAGGAGTATGGGATATTGGGTCAATGATGTTATGGGGCATGGCATTGTTTAGTTTGGGATTTTTCAGTAGCCGTTTTGCATCTTCTAAATATTTAATAATAGGCTTGATACCATTAATAACGGGACTTGCTTTAGCATGGCTTCGTATAAAGTGGGGGGATGAAAGACTGATGGATTTCACGAAGTATATAGAAAAAAGCTCATTACCTCATAATTTATTCTTTCCTATAGAAAGATTATTAATGGCAACGGGTTATGCATCATTAGTGCTATGGCTCCTTCGGATGGGGATTTTCAACTGGCTTTGGAAAGCATTAGCCGCCGCCGGTAAAATGGCCTTTACTAATTACATTCTGCAATCCATTTTCTGTACTTTCTTTTTCTATGGTTATGGATTTGGTTACTTCGGCAGGTTGCAACAGTGGGAACTTTATTTTGTTGTTGTCGAAATAGCGTTGGTGCAAATTGTATTCTCTGTTTTTTGGTTGCGCTATTATACAATGGGTCCGC
This sequence comes from Bacteroidia bacterium Ga0077558, assembly GCA_001464625.1. GTDB lineage: Bacteria > Bacteroidota > Bacteroidia > Chitinophagales > Chitinophagaceae > JJ008. Next base: position 8,524 of record LNFJ01000066.1, read on the forward strand.
TGGAATGGCTGTGGCGATGTTTGATCTACAAAAAACGATTGCCTATTAAAAAACTTCCTTCCACCAACCATTAATTACTAATTACGTAAACCATTTATATGGATCAATCTATTTCACCCGGTACCCCACAGCCAGCACATACCAATCCGGTAGCTGCAGCAGAACGTATCAAAAGCATCGACACCATTCGGGGTGTTGCTTTGCTGGGTATATTAATGATGAATATTCCGGGCTTCGGTATTAGCCAGAGCATTTGGTCCGACCTTATTAGCGGTCCTCGTTCGGGTGCTGATTATTATACATTCGCCACGGTATTTGTTTTATTTGAAGGAACTATGCGTGGATTATTCTCTATGTTATTTGGCGCAGGTATGGTATTGTTTATGCTCAATAAAAAAGATGTGCTGGGACAGCCGCCTGTGGCAATTTATTATTATCGTCGTTTATTGTGGCTGGTATTGTTTGGTGTTATAAATGCATTTGTATTGCTCTGGCAAGGCGATATTTTATTTTTCTATGGATTATCCGGAATGCTATTGTTTGCCTTTCGAAAACTCCATCCAAAATGGCTGCTGATGCTGGCATTGTTATGTGTATCGTTCGGATTAATAAAAAAACAATGGAACTGGAATGAAAGCAAGGAATCAAGGGCAGTGTATCACCAGGCTATAAAAGCAAAAGAAGCTAAGAAAACACTTACACCGGAGCAACAAGGAGCTATTGCACAATGGGAGGAAAGAGAAAAAAGTATGAAACCTGATACCGCACAGGTAAACCGGCATGTAAATAAAATGCGTTCAGGATATACAACGGTATTTACTTATTTCATTCCGCAGAATTCAAGCGGCGAAGCATGGTATATGTATAATGAAGTATGGGATTCATTGTGCATGATGTTTTTAGGTATGGCTTTATTTAGCTGGGGATTTTTTAGTAACCGTTTACGAACCTCTACTTATGCAATGTGGATGTTGATTGGATATGGCATCGGCATTCCAATAGCCTGGCAATTATTTAATAACGGATGGATGAGTTTTGGGCAACTGGGAGTAGGAAGATTTACAGACAGGTGGAGTTCTTCGCCGGAAATTTTTGTAGAGTTTCGCCGGATACTTCTCACTATCGGACATGCAAGTTTAGTGATGCTCATCTTTCGAAGCGGCGCAGTAAAATGGTTGATGAAAGCATTGGCGAATGTTGGGCAAATGGCCTTTACCAATTACCTCATGCAAAGCATAATCTGTACATTCTTTTTCTATGGCTATGGATTTGGAAATTATAACAAACTACAGTTTCATCAATTATATTATGTAGTCGTTGCAGTGTGGATATTCCAGATAATTTTTTCCGCCATCTGGTTACAATTTTTCCGCTTCGGTCCGTTCGAGTGGCTATGGCGTTCGCTTACGTATTGGAAACGACAGCCCATGAAAAAGTAAAAAAGAAAAACCATTGTATAAATTAAATGCTCCTGAAAATTTTCAGGAGCATTTTTTCTTTTGTCATCGTTCTCAATTTCATAAATCCATATTCCAGCACGACTCAACTACAAACCATAAACCACAAACTCTAAACTTTCACTTCTTTCCATTTCCCTTTCTTAAAATAATAGTAAGCCGTTAATGCCATAAATGTTTCTGCAACAGGAATGGCAATGAATGCACCAACTGGCCCCAGATCCAATGTTTTCGCCAATACATAGCCAAATGGTATTTGAAATAACCAGAACCCAATAAAATTGATCCAGGTAGGAGTTTTTGTATCGCCTGCGCCATTCAATGCCTGTATCATCACCATGCCAATGCCATAAAAAATATAACCACTGCCGATAATTTGTAAAGCCAGTACACCAAAACGATGCACTTCCGGTTCCTTTGTAAAAATGCTGATGATAGGAGAAGCAAAGAATAGGAACGACATACTAACTACTCCCATAAAAATGGCATTGTATTTTGTCGTCAGCAATACACTTTGCTCTGCCCGCAATGGTTGATTAGCACCAAGGTTTTGCCCTACCAATGTGGCCGCCGCATTACTCAATCCCCAGGCAGGAAGTATAAAGAACACCACATTGCGAATTGCTACCTGATAACCTGCACTTGCATCGGTACCACCTGTAATAGATACCAGCCAGGCAAGAACGATCCAGCTACCACTTTGAATAAAAAATTGCAAGGTAGCCGGCCACGATACACCAAACAAAGTTTTGATGATGGGCAGATCCCATTTAAAATGTGACCACTTCATTTTAATGGAACGGTTGCCACCAAATAAATGATAACATTGATAGAATACACCAGCACCACGACCGATAGTAGTAGCAATAGCAGCACCTTTTAATCCCAGTTCAGGAAAAGGGCCGTACCCATAAATTAATAACGGACAAAGAAGAATATTGATACCACTGGCAATCCATAAACTACGCATCGCCATGGCTGCATCACCGGCACCTCTAAAAATTCCATTGATAAGAAATAATAGAATGATGACGGTGGAACCACCCATCATGATGCGGGTAAAAATAGTTCCTTCTTCTACCACAATTGGAGCGGCTCCCATTAGCCGGAGTATGTCGGCAGCAAAAACAATTCCGACAACACTTAGCACTATGGCAACTATCATCGACATGATGATTGCTTGTGCTCCCGCATGTGTAGCTCCTTCCGGATTTTTTTCTCCGATACGTCTTGCTACCACTGCGGTAGCACCAACGCTAAGACCAATTGCAATGGTATAAACAAGGGAGATGACAGATTCAGTTAAACCCACCGTAGCAATGGCATTTTTGCTATTGGGTAAATGACTTACAAAATACATATCCACTACAGCAAATACTGATTCCAAACTTAATTCCAGTATCATAGGAATAGCCAGTAACACAATTGCACCCCGAAGGCTGCCCTGTGTATAATCATGCTCCTTACCGCTGAACGATTGGCGGATAAGTGCCATTAAATGAGAAAATTTATTAGTATAGTTTGTTGTTGACATGATTTAATAATTATTTCCTGCAGCTATTGCTTTTACAATAAGCAAGAAGTATTGAATATAAATAATAATGAAATAATCAACAGCAGCGCAAAGCGGCTATTGTGTAAACGGTTGATAAAAACAGGCTCTGTAAAGGGAGAACCCGGCTGCTATTGCAGCCCTTAGCAGATCTTCATATGCTTAAAATTGACGGGACAAAGATAAGTGTAGCACTATATAGAAAAAAAGGAAAATGAATGAAACCGGATTTTGGCGGGATGAATTGTCTCCGATAGAGAATAAGGTGAACACTACGTATATTTCAGCCCCTTTTCAGCGTTGATGTTTAATTTGTGTATTGAAACAAGTAAGAACAATCAAATGACAGAAAGAGATGGTCTGGTTCCCCACCGTTACTTCATCCTTAACAAACCCTACAACATGGTGTCGCAGTTTGTAAGCACCCATGCAGTAAACTTATTGGGCGATATTGGATTTAATTTTCCCGAAGGCATCCATGCTATTGGTCGCTTAGATAATTTATCCGAAGGGTTGCTGATCTTAACCACAAATAAAAAAATTACCCGGTTATTATTTGAAGCCAAAACACCACATAAAAGAACCTATCTCGTACTCGTTAATCATACCGTTTCAGAAGAACGATTACAACAACTTAGAGAAGGAATTACATTTAGAGTAAGAGGTGGAAAATATTATACGTCGCTTCCTTGCGAAGCAGAAATAGTGTTGGAGCCAGACATTTCATTTCCATCTCCCTACACGATGACGAAAAACATTCACTACACCTGGCTGCGCATAACATTAACTGAAGGTAAGTTTCACCAGGTACGAAAAATGGTAGCCGCTATTCATCATCGTTGTAAACGACTGATACGAGTAAGTATTGAAGACCTTACATTGGGAGATCTTCAGCCGGGCTGCATCAAAGAAATTGAAGAGTCAGATTTTTTTGCGTTGCTAAAGATCAGCAATGCATCAATAGCAAAATCTTCTTCTGCAAATCAATAAGAAAAATTAAAGTGGATTAATACCGAACCCATGCAGGCGTTACTGCTGCTGGTGATGGGCCTAATCGTTCTGCAATGCGACGGTAGCGATCAGCCAGTGTACATAAATACTCTTGTGCCTGTGCTGCATAATCTTTTAGTCCGGTAAGTCCGGCTATCTTCCACCGTTCTGTCAGGTGACTAATAATATTTGCATAATCCATGGTGGTGTAGATGCCCATCTTTTCTGTGATCAGTGAAAAACGGGTAAACAAACTATCCTGATCTGCATTATCCATCAATAAGGCAGGCATGGTTATCGTTTTCTTCATCATGGATTGAAAAGCCAGTAGTGCACCATCGGGATCTACTTCAAAAATTTTCGCCATAAAACTTTTATAAGCTTTTTCATGGCGAGCTTCATCACCTGCAATTGTTTTGCAAATCCTCGATAACACATCATCACCAGCTTTATCGGCCAGCTTACCTGTATTTACATGTGCAATTTTGGTAGCTCTTTCCTGGAAAGAAGTATAGATCATTGCCTGGTAAGGATCTTGCTCGGATTTAGCATCAAAACCATTAGTAATTAAGTTATGAATGGTGATTTCCACCGCTTTCATATCAGCTCTACCAGAGAGATAGAGATATTTATTCAATAGATCGCCATGTCGATTCTCTTCTGCCGTCCATGATCTAGACCATTGCACCCAACCTTTATCACTTGTCATATCTCCCTCTTCATTCACGCCTTTTAATAGATTAAAAAATGATTGGTAATTAGGTAATGCTTCTTCAGTGATCATATTGCCCACCAAAGAACTAATTACTTCCACAGGAATAGCATCTGTTCTTTTTCGAAGTTCAGTTAATTGCTCTAAACCATCCGCACTTGACAAATCAGGTAAAAAATCAGTAGGCTGCCAGCAAGTTTCCGGGTCTACTAAAAAATCATTAACGGCCTGGGCGGCAAAACTTTCTAATCCTGCAACAACCGATGCGTTTTTTTCCAATTCATTTTTATGCATGTAGATTCTATTTGTTACCTGTTTGATTGTTTGTAAACAGGGGTATTAAAATTGATTTATTCTAAAATAACTGGAGTTATATAATTCTGTTGTGAGTTTATATAATTCACATGTTAGGGCAATAACGAGCAAAATTTTACGCAGTAAATTTTTTATACCATTACGGTGTCAGATAAGTGTATGGCTCCATTGGATATTTTAGCATCCCGCGGCAAAATTTTGATACTTCCAATTTGGATGTTTCCGTCATTTTCGGAAACTAAAAGCTCTTTACCATTTATAGTAGTTAGTTTCTGTCCGTCTTTCAATTCGCTATAAAGTATTCTACCACTAACGATATGATTGTTGAGAAGATCTGCCAGCTTTGCCCTGTTCTGAGGTTCCAATAATTGATCCACGGTTCCTTTTTCTAATTTTTCAAAAGCCAGGTCGCTGGGAGCAAAGAATGTATATGGGCCTGTGCTGCTAAGCAACTGATCGATATCGGATGCATGAACGGTTTTCTTTAGAATACGCATTGATTTATCTACATTAATTACCTGTGTAATATTTGACATATATGTTTTTTATATAGGGGCAGAAATGCAGCTATAGGCAGGAAGGTAGTCTTTACTGGCCAGCCTTGCAGTTAAAGTTTAAATACGATAAAGCAGTAATTTTAGATCATGCAAAAAATTAAAACTACGCTGCTGCTATTGCTTATACCTTTTGTAGTGTTACAAGCACAGGTTTCTGAGCAAACAGATAGCAGTTTTATCCTGGTACTAAACCAGCAAATAGATAATTATGTGGTAAAGCAACAGGTGGAATTATTAAGTAAGTTCTATGCAGACGACTTTGTGTTTAGCCATGGTTCGGGCAAAGTAGAAGGAAGAGAAGGATGGTTAAAGTCCGTAGCAAAAGGTAATTTCCTATTACGACAGCATGATTCTGTAACCGTGGAAATGCATCAGGAATTAGCAATAGTAAGAGGTAAATTATCGGTACATAAAAATAATAAGGATAAAATTGACCGTTATCACTTAAAATATTTTCGGTTGTACGCATATCGTAATAACCAATGGCAATTAATATCGCATATAACAACATCAGAGTGGCATGAGAAGTAGCAGTTGCAATAGTTGAAAAGAATATTTAATTTTTCACTATAAACTTTAGTCTATGTCTTCTCAACCGCCAGATCACAACCAGGGGTTGGTTATCTCCTATCTTACGCTTCGCAAAGTGGTAGGCGTTTTAGGTATGCTGCTGCCTTTTCTGTTATTCATTGGCTATTTTTTATTTGAACAGGGTTGCAGCTTTCCTCCTTCCATCAGTCATTTTTATTATACCGATCTGGGCAATCTTTTTGTTGGAACACTATGCGCTGTATCATTATTCATGTTCTCTTATAACGGGCATGATAAAGGAGATATGATCGCTGCAAAAGTAGCTGGCTTATTTGCCATGCTGGTAGCCCTGTTCCCTACTGATTTTGGAACCTATGCGGGTATGAGTTGTTCAAGAATTGTAGATGGAGAAAATAAAGTGGCTAATGCAATTCATTATATATCTGCTACAATATTGTTTTCTACGTTTGCTTTTTTCTCATTGGTACAATTTACCAAAACCAATAAGCCGGGTCGTTTGGCGGGAGCAAAAAAAACTAGAAACGGTGTGTATAAAATATGTGGTTGGGTGATTGTGTTTTGCATCGCCGGAATTGCATTTGTAAGCTTTGCTCCGGGTAATTTGTACGGAAAAATAAAAGACTTCAAACCCACATTTGTATTAGAAACAGTGGCATTGCTGGCCTTTGGTTTTTCCTGGCTTATTAAAGGCGATACTTTTTTTAGAGACAATAAATGATCAGGCCACTTGTGCTGCAATATCATCCATATAAATTGACATATGGCTTTCATCAAAAATGCACTCTCCATTTTTTAATAGTAATACCTGTGGTGACTCATGATGAACTTTCAGTTCGTCGGCAATCTTGTTGGATAAAGAACGATGAGCAATAAGGTCCAGGTAATGAAAATCAATGGTGGAAGGTGTAGCCGATTTTTCCAACCTTGTTTTGATAGTACTACTAATAGAACAGCGGGTAGAATGTTTGAATATAACCTGCGGTTTTGTATGTGATTTTTCCAGCAGAGATTTTAATTGTTCTTCGGTGGTAAGTATGGTCCAGTTCATAATGTTTTTTTAGGGTAAAGCCACAAACGCAGCCAACAGCAAAAATACCAGCTTATGGGTATTAAAAGGGTAAATTTCATAGCCTACCATTACAAGATATTAACAATCGAAAAATGAAAAAGATGAGTGTGGCTAAAAAAATAATAGTGTTTCTGTGTGTAATCTTATTGCTGCAGCAGGTTCAGGGGCAACAATTCAATGTAAAAGACAGTTCTTTTGTCCGGGTGTTTACCACTTTATATAATAGTGCGGGCAATTATTTTAATGAAGTAAAAGGAAAACCTATCGTTAGCACTATGTTTAACGAACCCGACACCATCGGCTATCGGATTAAATTGTTGCCACAGGGTGTAACTGATTGGAAACACTTAAGCCTTGGTATAGGACATGAACTAACAGCTTTTTTTAAGCTCGGCGAATATTCAAAAGACAGTACGGAAGTAGCACGGCGCTTCTATGATTTGATTGACCTGATAAAAGAAATAGATAAAACAGCCTTCTTCGAATTTGATGATAGCTATTCGGATACAAAAATTAAAGAAGTGAGAGTTTGTAGTGGAAGCAAAGGCCCCTGCGGAGAAGATGATAAATGGAGAGTCAACTTATATTTTCATAAAATGTTTGATGATGAATTTAATGTGTCTGTAAATATTGAATCACACAGAGATTAAACAAGTAAACTATCTCTTATTCGGATGAGAAGAAAGTTGCCTTTTTGGCTACCTTCTGGACAACAATTGAGAGGTTTATATAAGCCTATACACAAAAAAGCCCTTAGAGTGTATCTCTAAAGGCTCTTTAAGCTCCCCCTGCTGGACTTGAACCAGCGACCCTCTGATTAACAGTCAGCATATTTTTGAATTTATGTGATTCGATATTATTTTTAATAAACAGATAATCAAATATATATAAAAACAATGAATTCATATTAATTCATAAAATATCAATAATCCTGTGCAAATCCTGTGCAAATATTTTGTAACTTTATATAACTATGAATACAAACATCGTTGTTTCTCTTGATACAAGACGCTCAAAAAAAGGTGACCTCTACCCATTAGTACTACGTTTAGGCCATAACGAAAGGACTACCACCATTCCATTAAAAATTAGCCTTTCCAAAAAGGACTGGGACGAACAGGCTAGAAAAGTTAAAAAGACTTACGTAGGTGCTGAATCGGTAAGCCGCATTAATAATATAATCCAGAAGAACAAGTCGGATGCGATGGATATTATTTTAAAGCTTCAGGAGTCGGACCAGCTTGCCAGACTATCGGTTGTAGAAGTTCGGGATAGGATTGTCAAGAAAAATACTTCAACTTCTTTTTTTGAATATGCTAAACAGCTTATTGAAGAATTGAAAACTGCTAATAGAATCGGAACAGCCCGTTCATATCAAGGAGTATCTGATGTTCTCACTACCTACATGAATGAAAAGGATTTATCTTTTAAGGACATTACTTTCAATTTTCTCACTCGATTTGAGAATAATCACCTTAGCAATGGGAATGGATATAATGGCCTAGCGGTATACATGCGGACTATCCGGGCGATTTACAATAAAGCTATGAAGGCAGGAATAATTGAAAAAGAATTCTACCCCTTTGATGATTACAAGATTAAAACCTTGCCCACAGAGAAAAGAGCCTTGGATTTGGAGTTACTTAAAACTATAATCAACAAGGAAATCCCTCAATCCCACATTTGTTTTAATGCCCGAAACTACTTTGTAGCTAGTTTTATGATGTATGGAATGAACTTCACCGATATGGCATTTCTGAAAAAAGATAATTTTATTGATGGCAGGATTCAATACCGAAGAAGAAAAACCAGTAAGCTCTATAATATAAAAATAACTCCTAGCCTTGAAACAATACTCTTTCATTATACCAAAGGGAGCAAAGATTCACCCTATATCTTTCCAATTATTAAAAGAGATAGCCTTGCTCTTCAATACAAGGATATTCAGTGGGCAAGGAAGAGATATAATGCGAAACTTAAAAAACTTGCGGAATTTTGTGAAATAGAACAGAATCTAACGAGTTATGTAAGTCGGCACTCTTTTGCGACTCAGGCAATGCTTCAACAAGTTCCTTTGAATGCCATTAGCACTATGCTCGGTCACTCAAGTCTTAAAACAACAGAAGTTTATCTAAAAAGCCTTCCTTCAAATACCCTAGATAATTATAACGCTCTGATTTTGGAAAATGTATAAAAGCTTGAATGAGGCCATTTTTTTTAATTAGTTTGTAGTATAGTATCAAATTTTTATTTTCCTAACCATAGGAACTTTATCTCCGTTGATTTCTTTATGAAATATCTCATATCCTGATAAATTAGAAAACAATTGCGTAAGGGTTTTATATCCAAATATTCTCGGATCAAAACTTGGGTCCAATCGTCTTATTTGTAATCCAAGAGTCGATATATATGCTTCTTCTTCTTCTTTGCTTGAAGCGTCATATGCTTTTGAGATTAATCCTATATCAATTCTTTGATTAATAGGGGGAGATTTAGTAGAAATAGCTTTTGGCTTTGCGGCTTGCGGCTGAGAAGGTTCGTCAGGAGGTACAATCGCCTCACAAAAAGTAAATATCTCACAAGACTGAACAAATGCATTAGGTGTTTTCTTTTCTCCTATTCCCATCATAAAAATACCCCCTTCACGAATTCGTTTAGCAAGCCCAGTATAATCACTATCGCTAGAAACTATACAAAAACCATCAACTGTGTTTGAGTAAAGGATATCCATTGCATCAATGATTAAAGAGCTGTCAGTTGAATTTTTCCCCGTAGTGTATGAAAATTTTTGAATAGGTGTAAAAGAGACATCGTTTAATACTTTTTTCCAACTACTCATTGTTGGGCTGGTCCAATCTCCATAAATTCTACGGATTGTTACTTTACCGTATTTCGAAACTTCTTCAATAATAGGTTTTAGGAGTTTCGCCTGTGCATTGTCTCCATCAACTAGTAATGCGATAAGATCACTTTTTTTTCGCATAATTTAATTGGTATTAGTGAATCTAAAATTATGGAAATAAAATAAAAAAGCCTGGAGTAGAAACTCCAGGCTTGACGAGCTAACCCAAACTTTTATTCAACTTCAACAGGTGTATCAATCTGAACAGTTTTTTCGGAAGCAGCATCAGTGATATTGATGATAAAATCAACCGCTCTTTGGGCCATTCCAGAAGCCTGGACAATAAACCGTTTATCATCCTTCAGTTTCGAAAGCCAACCTTTGATATACGCCGCTGAGTTTTTTAATTCCTCTGTCTTAAGTATACCGGTAAAGGAGGAGAGATAGGCAGACCCTAGTTCAGCCACTAATTCTTCCATACTGTACGCATCACCACCATGTTCAAACATGTTGGTGATCGTATTCCTGTTCAAACGTTTTTCTGAACCGGTACTATGCACCAGTTCATGAAAAAGAGTAGAATAATAACCTTCACTGCTTTTAAACTTTTTAAGGCTTGGCAAAACAACATGATCTTTCTCTATGTCGTAATACGCTTTATTGCCAGTAAAGATTAATAAGGGGCTGTTAGGCATGCCATTAATGATAGCTTCACATTCAGCAATCGGGTTATGCTCCTTGTGAACTAATGCCTCAACTAAGCTCTCAGGTATATCACGGCATTGCGCAATATTGAAAACTTTGTAATAGCGGAGGATAGGCGTTTTCTTTTCACCATCCACCACATCCTCATTTTTGGGAGACGTTTTCCAATAGATAACAACATGACCATGTTCGCCTTGCTTCACCGACGCACCAATCTTTTTCAATTGATCCCAGGTAAGAAACAGGTTTCGCTCATAATTAAGCGAAAGAAGAAGCCAAAGATTGATTCCTCGATAGGGCCGCTTGCTTAAAAGGTTGGCCGGAAGACCGGCATCCGTCCACGGCTTTTGCCAGGGGACAGTACCGCTTTCAAGAAGCTCAATAATACGGTTAGTGACAATTGAATACACATCCACCTTAGTGGATGAAGTGTTGTTTGAGTCCATAGTTTGGAGTATTTAATTGTTAAAAGAACAGATACAAACAACAGTGTATAGAAATGAAGCAATGGATATAAGGGAGGGAGATTTGCTTTATATGCAAATGCCGTGGATAACTATAAAACAGCCTATTAGAAATTTACCTTAAACATAAATTCATCTTTTTACATCATTTAAAAAGGTACTATTTTGGTATACAAATGTTATTGATTTTTTGTATTTCTTAATTAATAATTATATATGATTAATCCACAACAGGCATGGGAATATATAATTCCTAAGGCAAGAATATATGCTCAAGCACAGAAAGTGATTTACTCTCCAGAGCAAGAAGTAGTTTATAAAATTGAATCGGTTGATGATTGTATTCGTGTGTCTGGGGAACGAAGACAAGGTAACATTGCAATTGGATATAGACTATTTAGAGGCATGATTGATCGATTAAATGCGGCAAACGGATATATCTTAAGAAGAGAAATGTATTACGTTGTTCCCTACCATACAGTAGTAGTTGAGTTATTAAGTCCTAGGCTAAGATTTGTTGAAAACAACAGGTTTATTCAAGAGACGCAGGAGCCGTATAATGATGTTATAACAATTAATATAAATGAGCCAGCAACTAATCTTCGAGACGATGATTTAACCAGAATTCAAATATGGGTAACGGCAAGAATAAATCAGTCAACATTTCGAAGAGAACTAATGCGTATATATAAAGGGAGGTGTTGTGTTACAGGATGCGGAATAAGTGCAACATTACATGCTTGTCATATTGTACCTCATGCTGAAAAAGGCAATAATCAAATTGGTAATGGGATTTTATTAAGAGCCGATATTCATGAATTATTTGACAATAATTTAATTGGGATAGAGCCAGAAACATTAGCAATAAGGATAAGTGATAGCATACTTGATACTGAATACAAAGATTTAAATGGCATAGATCTTAAAGCTGGTGTTAATGGCAAGTACTTGAATAGAGATATCGTAAAAGCAAAATGGGAACTATTTTTAGAAAAAAATCCCTTAATCAACGCTACTACACCTCCATTTAATTCATAATGAAAAAGATGACAATTTGCAGTCATCTTTTTCATTATCAAACTACGTATTTGCTCGATAGGGTGATATTATTTATTTGATTCACGTTATTCATTATTTCTCTAGCTCATGCAGTGTCGTTACGGCAACCGCTTCAAATACTTTGATGTAATACTTGTTTTTGTTTCGCATCTCTTTTTGATAACAATACGAGAGTTGCGGAAACTGTAAAGTAAGAGCAGCCATCAACGCTTTTTTGGTTTTCTTTTGGCCCGGCGGACAAAGAGTATATATCGCTTCCGTTTCTTTAGTGAAGACCTTGATGTTCTTTGCTTCAAAGTACGCTTTGATACAGGAAATAAGGTGTTTGAACTGGTTTGTTTGATGATGGGCATAGGGGATTGACAAAACAACATTTTTAATACAGTATTGCCGCACACACGGCTCCAGGCTGGTGATTATCGCTGTTACTTTCGACGGTGACCAGGATGATTTATGCAGATGAATTGAGTAATCTACTAAACCACCCTGAGAGATAATTGCTAACCCAAGGAGCCGTGTGTTCGTACTAATGCCCAGCGTCACCACCACGGCTATTTTGGTTGATAAGGAAGGTATACAGAGCCGCCCGGCTTCGCCTGATTTTGCTTTCGTCCAGCGACATCACTTTATTGAGAATCCGCCGCAGGAATTCTTCTTTATACTTTCTGGCATATTGCAAGTGAAGAGTAATAGAATCTTTGTCTTTAAGTGTGTCGGCAATTTCATGGGCAAGCTTTATTTCATGGGGATCATAGTTTTGATACATAGTAGATAATGGTTAATGATAATTTCCTTTTATTGAATCGGTACAAGAACGATACGTTCTTTTTATCATTCGTTATCGTTCGTTTATATAGTCAGATTTCCAAAAAAACTAACCCGATACAAAAAAGAGGAGAAAAGAAAAGGACATCATAGTGTCCTTTTCTTGCTCGATGTCGCATAGCAACATCAATGCAGTTTATGTACTCATAGATAAAGGGATTGCTTACTACTAAACGGCTCATCGTCCTGAGCCAACAAGCTGTACTCAGAATCTATGCGATTCCAGAGTTCATCAAAAAGTTCCTGTGGCAGGGTTTTATATATCCGTGAAAGACGGAAGACTTGCACTAAGCCAGGAACTGCCATGCCATGCTCCCATCGTGAGAGGGTACTGGTATCAGCAAGACCAAGGATACGGGTCACTTTCTTTTGTGAAAAACCACTACATCGCCTGAACATTTTTAACTTGTTAGGAGTCCGACTATTTTCCATTCATTGAGTGTATGAAAAGAAATGGAATGAGATAAGGGAGGGGAATTTGATTTTTAAGCAAATCTGGGGATAACTCAAATTGTCTTAGCACTTTGAGTATTTAAAATATTGTAATTCACTACTAAATAATAAATAGCCACTTGGAAAAAGGAGTTTAAGCGGTATAAGTGTACCATTTAAAAACGGGTCATTTTACGTGAAAAGAACGGTTGTTTAATAATTTCAAAACGATAATTTTTATAAAGAGTAATAACGCTTAATAAAATGTAAGTAGTCTTTAATTCTCTATTACCAAATGATTTTGCTTTATTTTTAACTACTAAATCTTCATAAAATGAAAATTACACTAATCGTCTTCACAATAGCTGTTAGCATGTGTTTTATAAGTTGTTCATCAATTATTAAAAATGCTATCAATAAAAAATATCCACCGGTCTCATCTTTGGATAAAAAGTTGAAATCTGTATGTATATCCGATAACTCCATAGACACAACCAAAAGCTATCATGCTGAAATAAACATATCTAAAGAAGTAATTGACACTATTTCTCATTTTGAACTTGAGAAAACTAATGGACTTTTTGTGGTGTCTCAAGGTATAATTGATTCAATTAAAATTAAGGCCTTGAGTGCCATATTAGCTCCCCAAGAACTTTCAATTTCTGGTAACCAAAAGTTATATATTTCAAGTAACAAATTTATTAAATCAGTTGATTTTAATGTATCCGCCTCGGTCTCGCCTTACTATTTAAATGATACAATATATCTTAACCCTTTTTTTAACAGAATTATTATTAATAAAATACATTTCAATAAATGTTCTTTTCTCACTAAAGCAAAGCCACTTGTAAAGTTTTTAAACTCAGCCGTAAGAAAATATATCGACAATATTAATGGAAGAATTAAAAATTACTTTGTAGTTGTCAAGCCACTGCCTGAAGGTGGAATTAAAGTATCTGATATTTTATCCAAGCAAGAGGATGTGACTATAGTTAAAGATGCAGTATTAAATTGGAGAGAAAAGGATTTCAATAGCACAATTTTCATTAATGATAAAAGCGTCAATTTTTTGTTAATCGAAAAACCAGAAATGGTAATACAAAATAGTTTTGTTTGCGACGATTTTGAAAATATGCCGTCCTATACTAAATATCAATTGTTTAATGTATTGCATAGAAAACTTGAGACAAAATATAATTACATTGTGGCTTCAAGTTTTGATACAACAAATAATGATGAAAAGTATTTGACTAGAGTACGATTATCCAGTGAGTATTTACAAACTAATTTAAATTATGCTTTCGATAATCTAAATTTTCAGTTTCAGTATCCTATCGGTTACAAAAAGGATGATATTTATTCTGATATAACTATTCACAAACCAGAATTTGACTGTGTATGTAGTGGTTTTTGTGATAGGCTGATAACTGGAAACAGCTTAGGGCAACGACTTAAAAGAGCTGGATGCAAATTGTTTTGTGTCGGTGGTGGTGGCACTTTAAACCCTCTCGTCGGTGCATTCTTCGCTGCTTGTGAAACCGGCAAGGCGAATTGGCCTGATAACTATACTATTGGGTCAGTTAAAGGGAACGTAAATGCTGGAGGTATTCTATCTGGCAGTTTAAAGAAATTTACCTTTTCAAATTCTTTATCTAAAATTAATATCTCAAAAGACTTAGCAGCTGCTGGAAATTTAAATTATAATTTTCAATTCACTTCCTTAAATCATTTCTCAATTGAAAGATTAATTTTTACATTGGCAACACAATGTGTGCTTTTAGATTTGAGTGGTAATCCCTCTGTTACTGGAAGTATTCCTGAAGATTTGAATGTCGATATAGTTAAAGAGCAAAATCTAAAGACGAGTACTTTAAAGTTAACAATACAGCCATTCACTGCAAATGTAGTGTTAAGCAAATCGCCTGGAATGGAAATAGTTACTGAATTTAAAAATCGATTTACATGCGGAATCGGATACAGTGTATTTGGTGCGTCACTAATACTAGCACAAATTCTCCCTAGCTCTATAATCCCTGAAAAATTTGCCAACTATTTTGATGCTGCTACAATTGGAAAGTATAATCATTTGTTTAAACTAAAATCTTTTACTATTCCTTTAAATTATAGGATAAAATCACCTATTGGTGATATTGGCGCAAATACCCTATGGGGAATTAAATCATTAAACGTTACCACAATTTTTCAGAAGTAAAATACAAGCCAAGTCAGTAAATTAACTATATTAAGATGGGTAAAATTTTAATGAATAACATTTTTGCTTAAAATAAATATTACTCAATGCTTACTCAATATCTACAACTTCCATTTCAACAGAATGGAATCGAATATAAGTCTCCTTATATAGCTGCTTTGATGGATGCGAGAGCTGCTACAGGGAGGGATGTTAATACAGGTCAAATTGCTGATGTTGGAAAGGTCGGGAATTGGTCTGGGGCATTAGCTTATATGGTTCTTATTGATTACATAGGAAATTATATTTCTAAAATAACTGGCGGAAATACTAGTAATACAAAATTTGTTAAGGCACTAAAGGATTTTACACACTTAACAGATCCCGAGATTTATGCACTTTACGCTTTACGGTGTGCATTTGGACATCAATATTCTTTAATTAATGTTGGCAGAGGGCCCAAGGCATTATTGCTCCATCACCAATTCAACGTGCACCGTGGTGACGGAGACCTACTCACATTGCCCCCAGTTCCTTGGAATGGTATTCGATCCCCGGCTACTAATAATATTATTACGATTGTAAGCCTGAGAAAACTAGGAGAACTTGTTGAGGAAATACATAAAAATCTTATTGCGATGGCAACAGTAAATCAGTTAAAGGCTGATGGAGAATTAATTTATATAACCTATGCCGCTTAGTCTTTACTTATAATGGCTTTTAATGAATGCCTCTAGATTAATTATAAATTCTTGTATATCAGTTTTACTTCTTAAAAGTTCGGAAAGCCAGGTCTTTGGGTCACCAAAGACTACAGAATGGTCAGCCAAGAATTCAAAGCCTTTTTTACATTGAAACAAAAGGGTTTCTCCGGAAAGAGTGAGTTCTGAAAACAGTAATGTGATAATTTGCTTTTTTTCATCAGGATCTGCTAATAAGTAAGTAAAATAAAGGTCTTTCACGAGTTCGGAAAGAAAAACTAAATCCTTTACTACTTCGTGCATTGGACCATCAGAAGCTTGTATTTTGATTGACAAATCATTCAGGGATTGATTTAATTTAGTTTCTTCTGATAGAAAATCTTCAGGTGTATATGCACCAGTTCTCAAAAGCGTAAGTTTATTGACCCTTAAATATGTTAATTCTTCACGAATTTTCTTTTGTTGCCTTTCGTTTTGTTCAAGCTCTTTAATTCGTTGCCCTTCAAATATTGCAACATCAGTTACTATTCGGTTATTTAATTCATTAAGTTCTTTATCAGAGTAATAGAAAGTACTTATAAGTCTGCCGATGGAAGCCTCTATAAAGTCTGAGTTAATATTTCTTTTTGGGTTTATACATTCTTTCGAACACCTGGCTCCGTAATAATGAATCCCTTTTTGTTCATAGGGAGTATAAACACGGCCACAAGAAGCACAACGAAGTAACCCTCTGTATGGATAATCCAGTTTGTTTGTATAATAGATACTTACTTTTTTACCAGTTAAAACATGTTGCACTTTTGCAAACAATTCTTGATCTATCAATGGTAAATGGCTGACGCTTTGAACTAAGTCAGAATTAACTCCAATGATTTTTCCAATGTAAAAAGGATTAGTGAGAATTTTATGAATATTAGTAGCCGTAACTGGACGGGCTGCTGCTTCAATCACTATTTCTTCGTCTTGCAATAACTCGTCTTGAGTTCTTTTACGTCTCACCGGAGGCATTGTTAACCCTTGGTCATTTGCAAACCTAGCTAAATCTGAAAGGCTCCAGTTGCCTTCAGCATATTTTTCAAACAATTGTCTGATTATTGGAGCCCGAATAGGGTCAAATGGTTTATTACGTGGATCTCCAGTGTTGATATAGCCAACCGGCGCACGGTAAGTACATACTCCTTCATTTCTTAACTTGTTATTGGTGTTCTTAACCTTTTCCCTAAT